>CAJOFK010000004.1 GCA_905234015.1 uncultured Ruminococcus sp. | reverse complement strand
AAACCTGAATGATTTCAATAAAGAGCATATGGATTATAATTTAAAAGAATGTACCGGTATGACCGCAAACGAATTTCATTCTGTTTTAAACAAATAAACATTAAAAAACACGCATTTTAAATAATGCGTGTTTTTATTATATAGGCTTAATTTCTTTCATACAATCGAGCAGGATTTTATCCTCATCCGCGCCGTATATATCAAGTCCGGCTGCCTTAATCAGCTTAACGTCAGGAATCCCGTAGAAGCTTTGTGCTAAAGCCTTAACGTAACCGAAGCCGTATTCCTCGGGGATAAAATCTCCGCCCGCAGTCGTAACATAATAAAGCTCGGAGGCTTTGCAAAGCCCGAAGGGTATTCCCTCAGCTGAATAACCGAAGGTTACTCCGAGAACGTTAATCTGCTCAAAATATTCCTTTAAGGCTGACGGAAACGATAAATCCCAAAACGGCGCAGCTATTACGATTTTATCGGCTTCGGCAAACTGCCGCGCCAAATCAAACACAGCGTTATCATATTCGCCGGCGGAAATAAGAGCGTCGCGCTTTACAAGGAAAGCCTCGTCAACTTCCGGAAAATTTATATCGGATAATCTGAGTTCCTCTACCTGCTCCTTAACATTTTCAAGCAGATAATCGGCAAGCTTTTTCGTTCGGGAGTTTTTCCGAACGCAGGCGTTAATAAATAAAATCATAGCTTCTTCCCCGTTTACTCACTTTTAAGATTAATTACTTCGTAACGGCAATGCGACTCCGACCTCAGCGGAAACGCCCAGCCCGAAATTCCGGGGCTGACGTAAATATCGGTATTGCCCGAGCGGTATTTGCCGCAGATATTATCAACAGCTAAGGTATACAACAAGCGGAGCGGAAAGAGCTGTGCGGCGTGGACATGACCTGAAAGCTGCAAATCCGCTTCAGTCTTTTTTATATCATCATTAAGATACGGCGAATGGTCTAAATTGATAACATATTTTCCGTCCGGAAACTTTTTAAGTTTATCAACGCTGACTCTTTTAACGCTGTCGTAATCCTCGCGCCCGAAAATCACAAGGTCGTCAAGCACTTTATAATCATCGCACAATGCGTTTATACCGTTTTCTTTAAGCGCCTCTTCAAGCTCATTATCCGAGTAGGTGCGTCCGCCTGTATCGGCGCTGTGGTTCTGGCGGTCGTGATTACCGTAAGCAAAATAAACCGGAATACCGAGCGAGCCTATCTGCTTATAGATATATTTCATATCCTCCTTTGAGGTATACTCGTCGGTGATATCTCCCCCGAGCAGAAGCAGTTCGGGATTTTCGTTCTTTATATCATCAAAAGCCTTTTTAACTGCCTCGGCAGTCTGAGTATTTCCGTAGTGCAAATCGGAAACATAAACAATTTTATGGTTATGCTTAAGCTTTGGCGAGGTAAAGGTATGATAATCGGGAGTAATAACCTGAGAATTAATTACCATATACATAAGAAACCCGACTGTCACCGCCGCACCCGTAATAAAACTTATTCGGTTTTTAACAGCGTCCTTTTTAAACAATCTGACTATCATTAAAATAAGCTCTGTCGCGGCTTCAGCGAAAAACACGGTATAAAGCATGGCGAGCGCGCACTCGATATACCTCGGCAAAAGCTGATCGGCTGCAATAGCGATGTAAGCGCAGGCAACGGCGAGGATTACCTCCGCGGCAGTTATTACGATATTTATCCATACTTTATTCTTTTTCTTAAGCGGAAAAAGTACGCCGTAAAGCCCGCAGTATAATGCCGCCGTAAGTATAAGCCAAAGAATAATTTTCGGTATAGTCATAGCTTAAATCAATTCCCCTGTTTTAAATCAAAAACGCACCGCATCATTTATACTTATACCGCAAAATGACGCAGTGCATTAATTCAGCCTTTGGCGATAATTATTTTATCTTTGTAACGCCCTTGCCGTAGATTGTAGTCCAGTCGTTCTTCATTGAAACGGCGGTGTATCCGTTTTCCTTACAGGTATCGCGCATTTTCTCAGCCTTTTCCTTATTGCCGTTCTCGCGCTTTGTATCGTCACAGCAGAGCATATACGCGCCGCTTTTATACTTATTATTGTTGATTGTATAGTTCGCCATAGCGGAATCACCCGAACTGTTGCCGAAGCATAATACCGGCTGTTGACCGATTTCCTGAGCGATAACAGTTACCTTATTTGTTTTAAGGTTCTTGGTAATAAACTTACCGCCGGTGATAACCTCATCATCCTTTTCAAATGTATAATCGAGAGCGTCCTCCTTACCCTGATTACTTGAAACAAGGCTTTCATCGGAGCCTATCATCTGGCTTAAGGGGATATCAATCGTTCCCGCGGCAAGACCGCGCGTAATAATACGGTCGGTGCCGCTTACGATATATACTCTGAAATCATTAGCGATAAGGTAGTTTACAACCTGAATCATAGGCTTATAGAAAGCCTCGCCGTTAGTCATTCCCTCGTAGCTCTCCATAGGCTCGTCACGGTAATCCTTAATATAAGCGTCAAACTCATCGAGAGTCATACCCTTAAACGCGGTTGAAACAGCCTTTCCGTGTCTTAAATCCATACCCTCGGGATATTCGCCGGTTTCAAAGTAGGTCTTTATATCCTTTGCGACTGCCTTTTCCTCATCGCTTGCCTTATCCTTATAATCCGGATCCTCCATAACGCGGTGATAAAGCAGCTTGTGGTCAAAATAGCCGGGGTCGGTCTCGCAGCAGAGAGTACCGTCCATATCGAATACGGCTATTCTGTCCTCAACGGGGATATAATCCTTGCTTACTTCATTCGTGATGGTTTTGATATACTTAGTGAGCTTTTTCTTAAGCGGAGCATCGTCCTTCCAGTATGAAAGGGCATCCTTTTTCTTTACTGTTTTCGAAGCGGCAACTGTCTCCGACTTCGTTGCGGACTGAGCTGAATTATTATCAGCCGCGCATCCCGCGCAGGAAATCGAAATAAGCGCAGTCATAATTATCGCCGCAATTGAAGTAAATACCTTGTTTTTCATAATTTTCCTCCTGATTTAAATTCTTATTCTGATTTACTGCCGAAATATGTCAGGCAGAGCATAGTAAGGTCGTCGAAGCGCTCGGCTTCACCGACAAATTCATCTACCGCCGTTTTAACGTTCTCAACTATTTGTTCAGTCGGAGCGTCGGCGTTTATATTAAGAGCCTCGGTCATTCTTTTCTCGCCGAAAAGCTCCTTCGAAGCATTATGAGCCTCGGTTATACCGTCGGTATAAAGGAACAGCGAATCGCCATTTTCAAGGGTGAATTCGTAATCCTTATACTTCATACCCTTCATACCGCCGACGATAAAGCTGTGCTTATCGTGAAGCACCTCAAATTCGCCGTTTTTCTTTTTAATTGCGGGATATTCGTGACCGGCGTTTGAGGCAATAACCTTTCCGCTTTTTAAATCTATAATACCGAGCCAAACGGTAACGAACATTTCCGCAATATTTTTATCGCAGATTCTGTTATTAACGAAGCTCAGAATCTCGCCGGGCGTACCGCCCATAAGAGTGCGGTCGCTGATAAGGATTTTTGACGCCATCATAAACAGCGCCGCGGGAACCCCTTTTCCGGAAACGTCCGCCATAACAACCGCGAGGTGATTATCGTCAACTAAGAAATAGTCGTAAAAATCGCCGCCGACTTCTTTAGCCGTATACATTCCGGCGTAGATATCAAACTCCTCCCTCTCGGGAAAGGCAGGAAAAATATTCGGAACCATACTGTTCTGAATTTTTGTAGCCGTATCGAGCTCCATTTTTAAGTTAGCGGAAGCTCTGGAAACCTCATCCTGAGTAAGAACCATTTTATGGCCGTGGCCTGCAATCAGTATCGAAATCATTGTGATTATAAGAAATACTAGAAGCCTCGGAAGGAATCCGTGTATCATCATCCTTACAACAGCCGCGGAGGTATCATACCCGAGCGCGGTAAGCGTTGCGCGCAAGCCGTTCTTTATAACAACAGCAGTTCCGTCGGAAGGCGACGGAAAAAAGTTCAAATCAATTACGCCGTAGAAGATAGTCGTTGCGGAAGCAACAGCAAGAAACAGAATTGCGATAATTGAAATCTGAAGGGTAAAACCCTTTGAAAAATAACGGCTTGAAAGCAGTACCGGCAAAACCATAATCAGAATCACGTTATGATTTAAAATACTGAAAAGCCTTGTGCATACAAGCAGCAGGCAGATTACCATAACATACTTAAGCCAGCGTTTTCTGCCCTTAAATACAGCGTACAGCACCATAGGTATTGCAAACTCAATTATTCCCTGAATCGCGAGAATATTCATCCTGTACGCGGGAATTGTAAATACACCGAATAAATTAAGTATCCACGAAGCAACAAGAATAATAGCGCAGGCGCATATAACAACCGCTGAGAGGCGGTTCGACTCGAACTCGTTATTCTCAAAAATAACTTTTGTTTCGTCGGATTCGTAAACCTTAAAATACGATTCCATTCTGTTTTTTACACTCATATACTACTCCAGATTCTTCTTAATAGTAAGGATGTTTTTACCGTCCTTATACTCATATTCAACAGCGTCCATCGTCTTTTTAACGAGGAAAATTCCGAGTCCGCCCTCCTGGCGCTGCGCAAGCGGCGCGGAAACGTCAGGCTCGTCCTTCATAAGCGGATTAAAAGGCTCCCCGCTGTCGATAAATGAGATTACGGCGCAAAGAGGATTTTCTTCAACCTCGAAGCTTACGACGGCGCTGCCCTCTTCATCACCGTAAGCATAACGCGCAATATTTCCGAAAAGCTCGTCAATTGCGACATCAATCTGGAACTCAACTTTTATAGGACAATCAAGAGCCTCGAGCTCAGCATTTATAAAGTCGGTAACTCTTTCAATATTATCAATTGACGCTTTGAGTGAAAGTTCTTTCATAGGCGTTAATCCTTTACAACTTTTTTAATGATGAGCGCCGCCGCGGTCGTTGCCGCCGCCAGCGCAAGCACCTTTGCCGTTGATTTATAAACAAACGGTACGTTTAAATCAAGCTCGGTATATGAGGCGTTTATCATATGCCTTAAAAGAGGGTTAAGAAGCTTTCTGTGCCTCTTTAAAATATTATACTGAATATGAGGACGTTTTGAAATCATCATCGTCGCGCGTGTTTCCGTATTAAACGGCTCCCAATAGAGCTTTGAAAGCGATGGATTTCCGCTTCGGGCGAAATTCGCCCACATAGTCATCACCGCCAGAGATAGCTTTTTATCAGCGGGGCTGCCGGTGTATATCGTTTCGTTCGTGTTGCCGAATACATAAGCAAGCTCTACCGCGTGGCACGCTCCTCTGAACTTAATTGTTGACGGCTCGGTAAAATAATACATATATGCCTTACCGCCGTTTTTGCTGTGGTATTCCGCCTGGTTTAACGCCGGCAGACGGAACATAACCTCGTTATAAAACTCGGCGATTTTCCACATACTGTGGCCCTTAAGCCCGCTCATAAACTTAGAAACGCGCCTTTTATCGGTTTTTGAAAGATTTTTTAAATCGTTCTCGAATTTAACGGGGATTCCGAAGCGAAACGGAACGATTCCCCCGAGCTCGCCTATCCAATAGTTGAGCTCGTTTTTATTAGTACCGATAAGCATATCTATACCGGCAGATGCGCCGTTTTTATACGCGTCGTAAGGGTTAAACGGTATAAGCCTTCCGTCACGCTGAGGGAAGTTATTATCTAAATCAAGACGTTTATTTAAAGCGATTATCTCATCCTCGCTGAGCGACGTTAAATCAGACATATTCTTTGCGCCGCTGCCCTTTAAGAGCTTTTGCGTATAAGGGCGGCACTCTTTTTTTGAGAAAGAAAGCGCAACCGAACCGCTCTGAGCGATTACGCGCCTGAAAAGTCCTTTAGCCTCATCTATAATCGGGAGCAGCGAAACGCTTCCGCCGCCCGCGGACTCGCCGAAAATTGTAACGTTTTTCGGGTTGCCGCCGAAAAACCGGATATTCTTTTTAACCCATCTGAGCGCTTCAATCTGGTCGAGAATACCGAGGTTAGGCGAATCGGGGAAATCCTCTCCCCCTTCTACCTCGCTGAAATCAACAAAGCCTAAAAGCCCTACCCGGTAGCCTACGGTAACGAGAATTACGTCGGGATTTGCCTTTACGAAATTTTCTCCGTCGTATAAGGGGTCGGCGGTACCGCCCCAGCCGTAGGAGCCTCCGTGAAAAAACACCATAACTGTTTTATCCGTATCGGCGCAGGCTGAATTTGACCATATATTGAGGTAAAGGCAGTCCTCACCCTGAGGATAATAGGACGCGCGTTCGCTGTCAATTTCGGTCTGAACGGGAGTTTTCCCGTTATAATACGCCTCAAATACACCGTCGCAGTCGTCAACCGGCTCCGGGCGCTTCCACCTGCGCTTGCCTACCGGAGGCTTAGCGTAAGGTATACCGCGGAATATAAGAATATCGTCGTTTTTTCTTCCTAAAAATGTACCGCAGGAGCATTTTACCGCACTGCTTTCATCATATTCGCCGTCGATTTTACTGTTAACGCCGTAGCTGTCACGAATTTCGGACTTTGATGTACTCATCTTTTTCTCCTGAAAATACTCTTAACCGTCTCAAAGAAGTGCTTTTTATCACTGAGCTTCTTTCTTAGCTCTCCGATTGTTATATCCTCCTGAGAGGTTTGAGAAACGAGAGCCTGAGCGGTCATTACAAATATATCGCGGAATTTTTCCATACTGCTGTCGTCATAACGGCTCGCCGCGTAGTCAATCATAAGCACCAATCCGTCGGCGCCGTCGAGAATTTCCATATCGAGAATAGTCTGCGAAGCCGCCTGATTCTGACGGACATCGACCGTCTCAACGCTTAATTCCTCAAGTCCGCCCATATCTCGGATATCCTGCTGGTAAAGCAGATAAGCGGTATCGTCATTGACTACCTGCCTGTCCTTTTCAACATACGGATAACAGCTGTGCTCAATTCCCTTCTGAACCTGATTATGAACGCTCTGGAAAGCTTCTCTTAAGGTCATATCCTTGTTAAGCTGTAAGCCTACGGGTAAGTCACGGAATAAAAGTCCTACGGAGGACATACTCTGCATATCCTCTCGGCCGTTATAAATCCAAGAGAGCTTTATATTATCCTTATTGTTATATACCGCAATCGCGAACGCGGCAACAGTAATAAAGAACTCGTTGCGGCTTATGCGGTAAGTTCTCTCCATTTCCTTCATCTGAGGCTGTTCGATACCGATAGGAGCAAACAGCTCGCCCATCTCGTTTTCACGGGATTCGTGGTCGGTCTGAGGATAGCTCGACCATTCAATGTTATCGTAGGTTTCCTCGAAATAACGCTTACTCTCCTCGTAGAAGGCAGTTTTCTCAGCTTCCTCACGGTTCTGAAGAATAAGATAATAATAGTCGGGGTCGGGCAGCATACCCATATAAAGCTTTCCGACGTCGCCCATAAAGAGCTTCAGCGAGGTGCCGTCAAAGAGAGTATGATGAACGTCAAAGAAGATATAACCGTACTTCTCGGTCTCAAACACACGGCAGCGGTAAAGGCTTCCGCCTATAATCTTAAACGGCTGAACAAGCGTATCCTTGATGCAGTCAAATTCAAACTCGCTTAACTTTTCAATATTAATATCACGCAGAGTCTCGGGCGAATATTTCTGAACAATTTCGCCGTCGTCGTTAAAGCTGAAGGTGGTAAGAATCGCGGGGTGGCTCTTGATAGCAGTCTGCATAGCATCAACGAGCTTCTCTAAATCGAACAGCTCCTTTTCAACCTTAAGCATAGAGAATAGGTTATACATAGTGGATTTAGGAGTGTAGAGCTGATAGTCTACCATATAAAGCTGCTCGGTAGTGAGCGGATGCTCCGATTTTAAGGCTCTCGCGTTCTTTACCTCGGGAGCTTCGCCGTCGTCATTTTTATGCTTTTCCTCATAAAGCGCGGCAATCTTACGGGGAGTTCTTCCGCGGAAAATCTCACCCGCGTTAAGTCCGTTCAGTCCGCTTTCAACAATAAGCCTGATAGAGGTGAGCGAGTCGCCTCCGAGCTCATAGAAATCGTCGTTAGCGCCGACCTGCTCAAGCTTAAGCACCTTCTCCATAGCGGCGCAGAGCTTTTCCTCGGACTCGGTCTCAGGAGCCGCGTACTCGGTTTTAAAATCAGATGTATCGGGCTCGGGGAGCGCTTTTCTGTCCATCTTACCGTTAGGCTTAAGCGGAACCTTGTCAATCTTTATGTAATAAGCGGGAATCATATAATACGGAAGGCGCCTTGAAAGCTCCTCGCGCATTTTATCACCGTCAACCTCAACGTCGGCGGTATAGTAGGCGCAGAGATAACTCTTGCCGTTTTCCTCAAAGCCGCGCGCCGCAGCCCAGTCAATTCCGAGCACCTGCTTTACGGAGGCTTCAATCTCGGCGGGCTCGATACGGTTTCCGTTTATTTTTATCATATCGTTCGAACGTCCGAGAAGAACGTAGTTGCCATCGGGGTTCTTGCGCGCGAGGTCGCCTGTATGGTAAATTCCGTCAACAAACGCCCTTTCGGTTTCCTCGGGAAGATTGATATATCCGCGTACGAACGGGTTCTCAAAGCACAGCTCGCCGGTCTCGCCGTCGGGCACTTCGTTTCCGTCCTCGTCGATAAGAATAATCTTTGTTTCAATCTGCGGCTTGCCTATCGGGCAGGTATCGTAAGCCTTATCAATTTTATAAACGCCTACCGCGAAGCCGCTTTCAGAAGCGGCGTAGATATTGATAAGGTCAAGATTTTTATTATAAAGGTTATTTGCGGGCTCGCTTCCGACAACGAGCAAACGCAGGAAAGGCCCCGTCTGATTTCCGAGCATACGGACATAGGAGGGCGTAAGGAAAGTTACGCTGATACGCTTTTCAAGGAAGAACTTTTTAAGCGCAAGCGGATTTTTTATTGTGGCGTAGCTGGCTACGAACATCTTTGCTCCGCGCATACTGAGAAGCTCGAGTATAACCATAACCGAAGCGACAAAATTCATAGGCGCTAAAAGCGCAACCCTTTCCTTATTGGTAAAGGGATTAACTCCGTCAACGCGGATAGACTCAATCGCTCTCGTAAGGTTGCCGTACTCGTGCAGAACGCCCTTAGGATTTCCGGTTGTTCCGGAAGTATAAATAGCATAAGCGGCGTCGTGGTCGCCGACCTCCTCGTGGCCTTCAAGCGACTCCGTACTCATAACCTCGTCCCAGTTATCGGAGCAGAGCTCCAGCTTACATCCGCAGTCCTCACGGATATACGCGATACGGTCGGGGGCGTAGGTATCCTCAACCAGAGCCCAGGCGGCTCCGGCTTTCCACACGCCTATCATTGCTATTACGGGGATAATTCCGCGCGGAAGGTTAATAAGAACAAAGTCCTCCCTTCCTATACCCTTTTCTTTAAGGTAGGCATATACGCGGCCGCTCATATCGTCGAGCTTAGCGTAGGATATTCCCTTAGTATGAGCGTCGTCGTAAAGTATCGAAGTATTCGGAGCTTCCTTTGTATACTGTTCAAGCATTTCAATAACAGTCATATCGCACCTCACTTAAGGAATTTTCCTGTTATTCTATGTTAAGAACTTCGGAAAAACCTGTTACCTCAAAGATATCGTTTACGGTATCGTTAACGTTAATAACCTTCATTGAACCCTTACCGCTCATAATCTTATGAAGTGATAAAAGAACACGAAGTCCTGCGGAAGAAATATAATTCAGCTGTGAAAAATCAAGAACAAGCTCAGTCACCGACTCAATATCAGCTTTAGCCTCGCTCTCAAATTCCTTAGAGGTGACTGAGTCAACTCTGCCCTCAACTGCGATAGTAAGTTTACTTCCGTTTTTTTCTTTTTTGATAGTCATAGTAATTATCTCCTTAATTTATAATTTTATTGTAAGGTTATTTAATTCCATTGTGCTTAAATAATCGACCTTTTTCGCCATACCGCATACCATCCTGATACCGATATTTGACGAGGGGTCTTTATTTTCGTGGAGCTTAATCCACGCGGTCGGGTCAAACTGCCTGCAGTTATCCCTGAAGCGCATTATCCATCCGTCATCCGCACGGATAACTCTTATATCAATGCTGTGGCCTTTTCCGTCTTTAAAGCCGTACTTAACGATATTATTTCCGAGCTCCTCAACAAACAGCGGAATAAGAGTTTTAGCCTTTTCGGTCGCGTTATGATTTGAGCAGAACTCACCGACGGCAATTGACGCGGGAATAACCTCGCCGCCCTCGGTGATACTGACCTCAAACCGGTTCTTTTTATCAACGCCGAACGGTTCCTTTAAGAAAAGGAAGTCCGAAAACTTAAACGGAATACCGCGTTTTCTTACGGCGGCAAAAATCCAGATACTTAAAAGCGTAACGGACTCAGCGATGATATATGAAACCCACACAGCGTCGGTCTGCATATTTCCGGCTAAAATCAGAGCGGGCACAACCATAAACACAAAGCCCTGCAAAAAACAGAAAATGTTAGTTATAGCCATCCTGCGCATACCCTGAGTATAGTTTACGAATACAATATTAACTCCGTAGAGTACAATGCTGACGGCGTAGAATTTAAGACCTCTCGCTGCAAGCTCTACCATACCGGCGCCGTCGATTGAGCCGAACACACCGGCTATCCAATCGGAAAACACAAACACAATAACGCCGAGCAGCAAGCCTATAACAAGCGCGGTTCTTACGGAAACCTTAACGAGCGCCTCGGCGCCGCTTCTGTCCTGCTCTCCCAGTATCATACCGGCAATCATAGCCGTAGTAAGTCCTACGCCTATCATTATAGACGAGGTGAAGTTGAACACCGTAGTAACTACACCGAAAGCCGCAACCGCCGTACTCGAAAGCGCCGTCGCAACCATAACTCCGTTTAAAACTCCGTTTTTCAGCATAGCCGAAACCGAGCCCATAGCCGACGAGGAGCCGGTCGTCAGAATATCCTTTAAATCCTTAAATTTCAGGTTTTTAGCCGAAAATTTAAAGATAATATCTTTCTTAGTAAAATGCAGCAGCATAATAACGAGCGCCGCAAAATAGCTTATCGAGGTCGCAAGTCCCATTCCGAGCATACCGCCGTGGATTACGAGCGCGTTTAAAAGGTCGCCCGCTACGTCAAGCAGCGTCATAACAACTACGGCGACTATAACCCTGTTCGGGTCGCCGTCAAGCCTCATAAGTGAGTTAAACTCAAAAAGCAGAAGCACTGACGGAAACGCGAAAACCATTCCGAGAAGATAATCGGATACAAGAGGAAGCAGATGCGCCGAATTACCTCTCGCGCCTAAAATGCCGCTGATTCCGCCCCTGAAAAGCAGAATAACAATCATCATAACCGCGGCGACTATAGCCGTTACAAGCATACACATCGAGAACACACGCCTCGCCTTATCCGCCTTTCCTGCGCCAAGGTACTGAGCGCATACGACCTGAGCGCCTGTCGCAAGTATTCCGCTGAACGCGGTCGCGAGGTTGATTATCGGGGTAACAAGTCCGTAAGCCGCCATACTGTCGGGGCCTAAAAATCGTCCGATTATTATTCCGTCGATCACAACTCCGACCATTGTCGCGATTGCCGCGGCGATAATACTGATTACAGATTTTTTGAAAAGTTTACTGATAATTTTACCGTTGTTTTTCATACACACACAACTTTCACGCCAAATAAAACTACACTATATAAATATACCATTTTAAGCGTTAAAACGCAATAATTTACGAAAAATATTTTAACCGGATTTTAAACCCGAGTTAACCTTATAAAAGATTAATACAGCCACAAGCGCGTTTAAGGCGTCAGCCGTCAGCTGAGACCATATAAGTCCGGTAAGTCCCCATATAAAATTCATAATCAGCATAATCGGAATAATGAGTATAATATGGCGGATTATTGCGAGAAGAAAACTGATTTTACCCTTATTTACCGCGTTCATATAATTTACGACGTGATAGCCTATCATCATAAACGGAAGCGAAAAGCATCTTCCCCTTAAAAACTCCGCGCCCTGAGCGACAGTCGCTTTATCGTCGATAAACAATCCGACTATACCGTCAGCAAAGAAAAAGAATAACAGCGAGCACAATACGGAAAACGCGAGTATCGCGATACGAGAAAGAGATACAAATTTATTCATACGCTTAAAATTCCCCGCGCCGAAGTTATAGCCCACGAGCGGTACCATTCCGAGACATATTCCGAGACCTATCTGAATAGGCAGCCTCTCAAGCTTAAGAACTATTCCCATCGAAGCAAGCGGAATATCGCCGTAAGCTACGGTAAGGCGGTTTATAACAATCGTTACGAGGTCAAAAAGGAAAATCGCGAACGCCGCAGGGATTCCCACCGAATAGAAGGATTTTTTATTTTCCTTACCGATTTTCTCAATCCTGCGCGGAAGCTGAAGCACGGTTTTATTCCTGAGAAGGCGGAACATTATAACAAAATAAACAAGAGAAAGAAAATTAGAGACAGCCGTCGCTATTCCCGCGCCGAGAACCTCATTACCCTCAGGCAGAATAACAAACATAAACAGCGGGTCAAGTAAAATATTCGCTACGCTTCCGAGAGCCACGCCGATTCCGGCTTCCTTTGAATAGCCTGCGTTGCGGAGCAGCTGAGGCATACTCATAGAAAGAACCGTCGGGATTCCGCCGATTACCGAGGTAGTGAGAAGATACTGCCTTCCGTATTCAAGCGTATTCTCCCCTGCTCCGAGCATATAAAGCAGCGGAGTCATAAAAATAAATACCAAAACGGAAAACACAGCCGCCGCTATAGCCGAAGCCGCTGCGGTATATGAAGCGACCTTTCGGGCGTCGTTTTCCTTTTTCTCCCCGATAAGCCGAACCATCAGCGTTCCGCCGCCGACTCCGAAAACATTCGAAAGAGCCGCCGCGGCAAGATAAACGGTAAGCGCAAGCGAGGACGCTCCGACCATATACGGATTATTCGTCCTACCGATAAACCAGGTATCCGCAAGATTATAAGCTAAAATAATAAGCTGGCTTGCTATAGTCGGCAGCGCCATAATCGCAAGCGCCTTACCCGGTTTCATTGATTCAAAAAGCTTTTCTTTACCCAAATTTATCACCTTAGTTTAATAATTCAGCACATTAAATTCTGATATTTATTTTATAAAAAATCAGTAAGGATGTCAACCGATATGTGAATATTTTCAAACGTTATAAACAGTGCTTTTAATTCCGATAAAGAAATTACCGCCTTCCCCGGGAATAATCCGGAAAAGGCGGTTATAATTAAATTTTATACCTATTCTTTATGACTTAATAAGCGGGTTCAATAAGCCCTGCCGTATTTGCGTCCTTTGCAGCCTGCATTGCCGCGGGCATAATATCCAGCATTTTATCAATTTCTTCCTCGGTGTTATAAATACCGAAGCTTACTCTTACCATACCGGCTGTATTAGCGTCGGTGCAGTTAGCAAAGCTCTTAGCCTTTTCGTCGGAAATACCCATAAGACGCCATACATACGGATGAGCGCAGAAGGCTCCGCGTCTTGTAGCTACGCCGCCGAGCTGAGAAAGCTGCTGAGCAAGAAGCATAGTATTTATATCGCTGAAATTGAAGGTTATAACGCCTACCCTGTCGTCGATATTCTCGCAGTCGCCGTAGAGGATAACGTTAGGAAGCTTCTTAAGACCGTCGATAAGCTTACGGTTAAGAACCTTTTCGTGAGCCTGAATCTTATCCATACCGATTGTTGAAAGCACGTCGATAGCTTTACCTAAGCCTACAACTCCGGGATAGTTCGGAGAGCCTGCCTCATAAGCCGCGGGAGCGGACTTGTAATACTGCCAGTAATCGCCTACAACGGTAATTGTACCGCCGCCGTAGAACTCGGGCATATGCTGATTGAGCTCCTCCGTAAGACCTACAACAGCTCCGCCGCCGTAGGGAGAATACATCTTATGAGCTGAGAAAGCGATAAAGTCGATATCGTCGTTCTGGTCGTCGAGGTTGCCCATCATATCAAACTTTCTGTGAGCGACTATCTGAGCTCCGTCAACTACGATTTTAGCTCCGTACTTATGAGCCATCTTAGCAACACGGTGAACGTCGTTAACGTAACCGGTTACGTTAGAAGCGGCTGAGATTGAAACTATCTTAACCTTGTTTGTTTTTAAGAGCCTTTCGATATCGTCGTAAATAACTCTTCCCTTTTCGTCAACCTCGGCGTAAATAACCTTGCAGCGCTCACGCCAGCTTAAATCGTTTGCGTGATGCTCAATACGGGTTGTAAGAACAACGTCGTCCTTGCTTTCAATAAGTGCGGAAGCGAGCTTGTTAAGACCGTCGGTTGTTGAGTTTACATAGAAGCAGGTGTAAAGCTCGGGATCGGCGGTAAAGAACTGAAGAACCTTATCTCTTACTTTATTATATACGTCTGTTGAATGGTTGGATTTCTGAGAATAGCCTCGGCCGATTGAGCCGTACATCTCGAGTTCCTGGTCGATAGCGTCCTGAACCGCCTTAAACGCGGGAGTTGTAGCGGCGTTATCAAAGTTGATAAGCGGAGTTTTTGTGCCGTCGGCAAGCTCAACAGGAGTATCAACTCCGACTATATATTTTCTTACCGTATCGATTGTATAGCCGTCAACCTTTTCAATAGCGTTACCGGTAACCTGCATTTCAAGGTAACTGTCGTAAACGGAGTTATCGGAAAACTTTATATAGTAGTTAGCGTAGGTGTGACCGTTTTTACCGCCCTTAACAACGCCCTTGTCGCTGATTGTAACAACATCCTCATTATCGGACTTATATGTAATAGTGAAGTCCTCGGCGGTGAATTTAGTACCGAGCTCGCTGTTTCCTATAAGAAGTGATTTAAGCGGAGTTCCCATATCATATTCGGTTTTTCCTAAATCCATTTTTAATATCTGATCGCCGAATTCGTCACCGGTATAAAACATCATAGAGCACTCGAAAGCATCCGCCATATCGGTCTTTACTACCTCTAAGTTAACGGTTCCGAGGTTTCTCGTTTTTCCGTTAAGTTCCTCTATAATATCTACTGTGGTCTTTCCTGCTTTTTTGCAGTATATCATAGTTTTATTATTGTCTAAGCCTACTATGCTTTCATCGGCAACCTTAAAGTAATATGTCGCGTTTTCATCAGGATAACTGATAAAATGGTCGGTGTTTGCATAAGAAATCGAGCATAACTTAACGTCAACCTTCTCGTTGAATCTCAGCTGCTTGTTTAAGCTTTCGCTGTCGATATACGCAGGGATAACTTCCTCCGCCTTTTTAACGGTAAGAGTGAGAATGCTCTTGAGCTTTTTTCCCTTTATACTCTTAGCCTTTGTTGTTACCGTAATCTTAGCCTTACCAGCTTTTTTAGCGGTAACCTTGATTTTACTTCCGGAAACCTTAACCGCGGCAACCGAGCTCTTGCTTGACTTAGCGGTAAAAGCCTTCGACGCCTTCGCGTTAACCTTAACGGTTACCTTAAAGGTTTTTGAAGCGGTTTTTTTATCGGCAGGGATTGTAACCGTTGCCTTCTTTTTAACACTGATTGATTTTACATATTTCTTCGTACTCTTAGCCTGAGCGCTCATTACAAAAGCGGAGCAGCAGAGCACAGCGCAAAGAATTATGCTTATTACTCTTTTAAATCCTTTCATTTTTTCTCCTGAGTTTTTATATTATCAGCTTAAACTGATTATTTAACGTTTTTTCACGCGAGCATCTTCTTTGCCTTAGCAAGCAAAGAAAGATAAAGAATATAAGAAATAACCGAAAGCACGATACTTACGATAAGAAGCACTGCGCTTAACGCTACAAACGTTGTATTCGCGAGAATCAGTCCGTAGCAGAGCAGGGTTGCAATACCTACCGCGTAAATAGCTACGATTACCTTAATAAGGGTATAGCCTTTCTGAGATACTGCTTTATCTCCGAGCTTATCCGCAAGGCTGATAACACCCTGAATAACGTAATATGTTACCAGAAGGTCAGAAATCTTCGATATGGTTTCACATATACTGTGCACGTTGCCGTTGTTGCTGAAGCATACGCTGACTGCGGAAAAGGCAGCGCTTACAATAACGAAAATCAAAGCGGTTTTAAAGCAAGGCTCATCATTCCCCGCCTTAACAAGACCGACGATAGAAAGAATCGCTCCGATAATAACGAGCACTGCCGCTGTTATCATAAAAAGAAGCATAAAAAGCGCCAGCCCTGCCGAAGCCTCAACATTACCGCCGCCCATATTAAGCGTGATTAAGGCAGCCATAACCGAAGCAACGGAAAATAAAATAATACCCAAAAGCTGAATTACTTCAGCGCTGAATATTTTCTTTATACCGCTGTAAGCATTTTGATATAACATAATTCACCTCTCCTTTATCAAAAAATTACTTATGCATTTATTGTATCATATAAAATCCCGGATGTCATCATATAAACAGTTAAAATACTGTAAGAATTTAAATATTATTTCTTACAAGAAATCTTGCGCACCAAGGTGCGTACGTTTTCTTCAGCCATCCGGTTCACGTCAAAATAAAGTCGTCTCTCTCGTCCTAAGAACGGACTCGCGATGCTCCTTATTTTGGCGAGCGCTTTTGCTCCCTTCATCCGCCACAGGCGGCGGTCGCAACGCTGCACGCGCACGCAGGGCGCAACTAAGCGGGCAATATAAATCATTTTTTGCTTTATAGGAGTTTCTGTTAAAGGAATTTTCAATAACCACTCAAAAAGCTTGTTGTAATTTAATGTTTTAGTGCAGTTCCCTATAAAGTAAAGAAAAATGCCGTCCGTTTTCGCGGACGGCATCTGAGTTTAAAACTTAATTGTTAATTCTGTCGGGCCTGCGGCGTAGCTCGCGATATCATACTGGTTAAACATAACGTGAATCTTCTGACCCTTAAGCCAGATATTGAACTTATTAACCGACAGCTGCTTAACGCTTTCGAGCGCATTTGAGTTATACTTTTTCGGCTCCTTATTAATCTCTTTTTCAAGAGCGGAAACAATCTTTTCCTTTAACTCGGCGCCGCTGTACTGAGTAAGCTTTGAGTTTGATACTCTTTTTCCGGTAGATTTGCTGAAATTGTGGCCTGTAATCGCGGTATAGCCGTGAGCGCCCATCCAGTATTCATAATCAACCATCTTAAAGCTGTATTTACCCTTAGCGTTATAGGTAAGCTTAATATTTACGTCAAACGAATACCAGGTATTAAAGCGGGTAAAGTTTTCTTTTCCGTTGCCGGCGTAGTCATCCTTAGCTGCTTTAGTGATATTCTTAACGATTTTTGTAACGGTCTTTTTAAAGTAGGAATTAACCTTTTTAGCCGCCTTTGATTTTGCAGTTAACTTAGGATATTTTGCGGTTCCCTTTAAAATAGTGATACCGTCTTTTTTAATGTTTTTAGTAATTTTCTTATAGGTTACATATTTCTTGCCGGTTTTTGACGCCGCAGAAACAGTTGCAGGAGCGGATAAAACCGCAGCCATGCTGAAAAGAATTGTTAATGAAAGTACGATTGATAATAGTTTTTTCACGGTAAACACCCCTTTAAATCATTTTATTATATTTTATCACAAGAAAGTACACTTTTCAATATGAAAAATGATAACAATTTTTTAAATAATCAGTTTTATATTCCTGTTTATTAAAATCAAATATGAGATAAAAATCTTATGCTGTTCTCATAATGTTCTTATCTTTATCTACGAAGAGAGTCATCTTAACGCTTTCCCACTTTTTATCGGAAACCTTATACTTGAGTGTGAAGTGGTTGAGGCCGTAGGATGTGCCGGTCATCTTAAAGGTATACTTATGAGTATCAAAATCATACTTGCACTTTACCTTTACGTTAGTCTGATCCGCTTTATATGTCCAGTCGTAGCCGTTAGAGGTTTTGCCTGTTGCCTTGAAGTAATAAGCCTTCGCGAACTGGTTGAGCTTTGTTGTCTTTTCGAGAAGCTGATAGCCCTCTGATTTCTGAGACTGATGCGAGGAAGCGCTGCCCTCGTAGCTTACCGCGCCTGCTTTAACGGTACTTACGATTGTCGCGGAGGAAGCCGCGATGATGATTGCGATTAATGCTGCGATTAATGTCCTTGTGACTGTCTTTGAGTTTTTCATTTTAATTATCTCCTCTGAAATTGTTTTTGTGTTTGAAAAATGTTTTGTGTTTCTGTTGTGACTATAATATAGCACATAAAATCACGCAAGCATACAGATAAAACGCCCCCGATTTGTAGCCAAAACTACACTCACAACTCAATATGTAGCCTAATTTACAAATCGGAGGTTAATTGTAGTATATTTAGTATAAACTGTGTCGTAGAATTAATAATTCAGGGCAAAAAACCGCCCGGGCATTAACCCGGGCAGTCCAAAAGGAGACAATTTATATTAAAACTTCTTAAAATCAGTTTTTAACTATTTCAACCCACCAGAATGACGAATACCAATGAGTGTATCTGTTGATTCTGTATTTGCCTGTATCGTAGCTGAACACGTTTGCAGTGTTGTTGTAAGCGTTCTTGTTCCAGATTTTGCAGATATCGAGATCCTTATCGCTTGTGGGGCTTGTAACGCCGACTCTCGAGGAGGAGTCAATATTATCGCTGATTTTAAAGATACACTTTGAGGTTGAATTCTCACCGAGGAAGGCGTTTGACTTTGTGCCGTTTGAAAGCTTGTTGTCGATAATCGTAATCTTTCCGCTGATCGAGGGGTCGCATGATGAGCCGGAGCCCTTCTGGCAGTAAAGACCGCCGCCGTTTGAGCCTGCTGTATTATTCTTAATTTCAACGTTCTTCATAGTCAGGTAGTTCATTGAGTCGACGAATAATCCGCCGCCGCTTGAGCCTGCCGTATTACCGGTAAACTTTGAGCCGCTGAGATTGAGGCTTTCGCAGAAGCCTGAGCCCCTGTAGTCGAACATTATCGCTCCGCCGTTATTCTTAGCGGTGTTGCCGGTGAAGGTGCTGCTGCTTATATTAAAGTCATAATCAGAGTAGATTGCGCCGCCGTTGCCTGCTTTATTGTTTACGAAATTGCAGTTATCAACCGAAAGCGAGCTGTGGTTATATACGGCGCCGCCGTTTTTAGAATTGCCCTCGCCCGAGTCGGAACGGTTATTCTCAAAATAACTGTTCTTAAGATTAACCTTAGACTCCTTATTATATACGGCTGACTCGCTGTTGTCTTTGAAAATACAGTTATCAATCGTTGTATTCGCGTTCTTTTCTGTAACTACCGCTGAGTTTTTATTCTTTGTAAAGGTAGTGTTTTTGATATTCATTGTGAGCTGGCCTGCTCTGATACCTGCGTCGGAGGATTCCTTGATTGTAACGCCGTTAACGTTAACGTTTCCGCCGTTTGCACAGATTCCGTTTACTGCTCCGCGGTTTAAAGTTGAATCCTTTAAGGTTAAGGTGCCGTTATCGGAATAGAGGTCATATTTCTTTGAGTTTTTATGAACGATTGAATGACCGTTGAGGTCGAGCGTAACGTTGTGACCGTTTACATAAAGCGCACCGTTTTTAAACTCGCTGTTCGCCTTATAGTAGAATACGTCGGAAGCGAGGTCGTCGCTCTTCCAGTCCTGAACGAGCTGCATTGTGCCGTTGTTCTTTGAGGCTGATACCCATGCATCGCCGAAAGAGAACATCTCGGTTGTCTTTCCGTTTAACGTAACCTTCGCTACGGTAAGAGTTTTGAGAGTATCCTTAACCTCGTTGTATCTTTTTACAACCTCTCCCGCCTTATTGAAGTAAAGCTCAACATCCTTCATAACGGACGCCTGAATACTGTTCTTAGTCTTAAGGTCGATTTTGCCGTTATTATAGTTATACTCGGCGAGGTTATACTTCGCGAGAGAACCGGTTAAAAGGTTGGTAAAGAAAAGAGTATACTGCTCTAATGTCATTTTATTGAAATTCTCGCAATCCTTTTTAACGAGAGCCGAGTCGTTGTTATTATCTTCGCAAACCTTTGAGAATTCTAAATACTGATTAAACGAGGGCTTACCCTTAATGCCCGACTGACCGTCAGTAATAAGGTTGCTTAAATCCATAAAGTCGTTTACGAATTTATCCTTACCGATTGTGCAGTCGATTATATTCTGATAATCCTGTGCACAGACATCGTTCTCGTTATAAAGAGAAATCTGACCCATAGCCTTTTCGTTGTAGCCCTTTACGGTTGTAAGGATGTTTGAAAAGTTCTGAAGTTTTTCGATACTTCCGAGCGACTTTACCTGAGAGCTCTGATCGTTGTAGTGAGCATCGATTTTATCGGAAAGCTCGTTTAACAAATCCACTATTTCCTGATTAGACGGCTGAGGAGTTTTAGTCGCGCCACTGTAAAATGTTTTAAACGCTCCTAAAAGTCCGCTTGAAACTACAGCCGCTGCGGGATGAGATTTTGCAACAATGCTGATAAGAGTAGCAGCTCCGCTGAAAAAGCCGTCGGATACTTCGCCCGGAATCTCCGAGGTAATGCTTGCTGCCGAAACTGTAGCGGTGCCGGCGGTTACAGCCATCGTCGAGCCTGCCGAAATCATAATCAAACCTGCTAAAATTGACGCTGTAAATCTTCTTGATGTTTTTTTCATTTTACTTCACCTTCTCACTTAAATTTGAGGAATAAATAAATCGGTGTTCCTCTGTTGTGGCTATAGCATATAAGACCGACTACAACAGAAGTACAACAAAATACATGCAATTTTAAACTTTTTTAAATTTTTTTTAATTCATTTAAAAGATTTGCAATTTTCTTTAATATAGGATAATATTTAAATAGATATATTTAAGGAGTGAACAGCTATGGTGCTTGTATCACAAATATCAGAATTCTGGAGAAAACATAAATGGATAATGCCTTTATGCTTTGCGTTATCGCTTATGTTTACGCTTGCGACTATAATTATGTGGCGTATAAGAGGCTTTTCAGGTATGGCGGATTCATCCGTATTCAATCTCGGAGGCGACACCGTTAGCCTCGCGGTATGTACGGTACTGCTTTTCAGTCTTGTTCAGGATAAAGAGGGCTACAGCGAACACACCCGAACCTTCGCGCTGCTCATTTCATCTATGTCGTTCGTACTGTTTACGGACGCCGGGTGCTGGGTTGTTCAGGGTATTAAAGAACTCGCCGTGTGGAATATGGCGGCAAATGTGCTCAACTACACCGGCTCAACCATGCTTATATTCTTCTTATGGAGATATGTTTTCACGGCGCTTGAGCTCAGCGGTAAATTCGGCGATACTGCAAGCATAATTATGAACGTGCTTCTTGTTCCGACGCTTATTGCCTGCGTGATTAACATATGGGTTCCGCTGTATTTCAGCATAGACAGCGAGGGCATATACCGCCGCGAGCCGATGTTTATGTGGAGTCAAACCTACCTCGCGATAGGACTTTTAATAGTTATTATAGGATTTTTCGTTTCAAAAACCTCAGTTAAGGAAAGGCTTATTACCGCCTCGTTCGTGCTTATTCCCGTAGCAAATCAGTTTTTAACAGGCTACGCTTACGGACTTACGACCGAGTTCCCGGCTATGCTCGTATCAATTGTACTTATATTCGGCGTAGTTGTCGCAAAGCGCGAGCAGGCGCTTATAGCCGCCGAAAAGGAGCTTTACGAGTCAAAGGTAAAAGTGATGGTAAGTCAGATTCAGCCGCATTTTATGTATAATGCGTTAAGCTCAATCGCTATGCTCTGCAAATTAGACCCCGATACCGCGAATAAGGCGACAATAACCTTCGCTCAGTATCTAAGGGGAAATATGGATTCCTTAAAGCAGACTACTCCTATCCCCTTTGAGCAGGAGCTCGAGCATCTTAAAAAATACTTATATATAGAAAAGCTGCGCTTCGGAAAAAAGCTCAATATCGAATACGATATTCAGGCGACGGATTTTGAGCTGCCTCAGCTTACGATTCAGCCACTCGCCGAAAACGCCGTAAAGCACGGTCTCAGCAAGAAAAAGGGCGGCGGAACTCTCACGATTGCCACGAGAGAAACCGAAAGCTCCTTTGAGGTCATTGTGTCGGACGACGGCACGGGCTTTGACGTAAACGAGAAAAAGGACGACGGACGCTCGCATATCGGTATGGATAACATAAAGCACCGCCTTAAGGAAATGTGCAGCGCCGAGGTTATAATCGACAGCGTTATCGGAGAAGGAACCGTCGCTAAGATTATAATTCCTAAAACTAATAACAAAGGAGATAAACAATGAGAATACTTTGTGTTGACGACGAGCCTTTAATGCTCCAAATGCTTGAAGCCGCAGTAAAAGAAGCTAAACCCGAGGCTGATATAGCCTCGTTTGAATACCCCGACGAGCTGCTCGACGACGCTAAAGAAAACGGCTGTGACATAGCTTTTCTCGATATACATATGAGCGGAATGAACGGAGTAGAGCTCGCTAAGGAGCTTAAAACCGTAAATCCGAAAATGAATATTATATTCGTAACCGGCTTTTCCGAGTACACGGGCGACGCTATGCGACTTCACGCAAGCGGATATATTATGAAGCCCGTTACAACCGAGGCGGTTAAAAGCGAGCTTGAGGATTTGCGCTTCCCGATTATACCTAAGGATAATTCCCTTTTAAGAGTGCAGTGCTTCGGTAACTTTGACGTATTCACGCCCGACGGAGCTAACGTTCATTTTGAGAGAAGCCGCTCAAAGGAGATTTTTGCGTACCTCGTTCACCGTCACGGAAGCTCCTGCTCAACGAGGGAAATCGCGGCGGCGCTTTTTGAGGACGAGCCCTACGATAAAAAACAGCAAAGCTACCTTCAGACGCTTATTTCCGCTATGATTAAAAGTCTTAAGAAAATCGGCGCCGAGGCGGCAATCGTAAAAAGCTATAACGCCTTAGCAGTAAATGTTGATGTACTCGACTGCGACTACTACCGCTTTCAGGAGCTTGACGCAGGCGCGGTTAATGCTTATCAGAATGAATATATGAGTCAGTACTACTGGGCTGATTTCCTTTATAACGACTACGGCGATTATTAAGTATTCAAATAAAAGGACAGATAATATGATAAGAGATTTAGTTCACGACCCGTTTTTTCTCGGAATAAAATCAAAGCCCGCAACCAAGCTCGACGCACCTGCAGCGCAGGATTTACTCGACACCCTTAAAGCGCACCGCGAGGAATGCGTCGGAATGGCGGCGAATATGATAGGAAAATCCGTATCAATCATAGCCTTTAACGACAGCGGAGTATTCACCTTGATGTATAACCCTGAAATAATCGGAAAAAGTATGCCCTACGAAACGAAGGAAGGGTGCCTCTCGCTGCTCGGAGGTCCGAGAAAAACGACAAGATATAAAACAATTAAAGTTAAGTTTCAGGACAAAGGCTTTAAAGAAAGAACAAAAACCTATTCGGAATTTACCGCGCAAATCATACAGCATGAAATTGACCATTGCCGCGGAGTGCTGATATAAATCTGCAAAGTTAAATTAATTAAGGAGCGGAATAATGATGTTTCGCTCCTTAATTTGTATACTACCGTATGCTTTTTTAAACAAAAATTATTTTTATATTGCTTTTCATTTGTTGATTTGGTACAATGATAATGGATATATATATTTATAAAAAAGAGGTGTTTTTATGAAAAGCTTTTCAGTTAAACTAATCAGCATATTATGCGCGGTAATGCTGTGTATGACGGTTATGTTTTCGGCAATACCGAGCACGTTTGCTGCTGCAGTTTATCTGCGCGGTACGTTTAACGGTTGGGAGGCTCCCGCCGATTATGAAATGACCGCCGACAGCCATAACCACTATGTAATTACTGTTCACCTGAAAAAGGGTACTTACGAGTACAAGGCGGCTTCCTCGGACTGGAGCACCTTCCAGGCTCCCGTAGAAGGCAACGAATCCCTCACTCTCAGCGCGGACTGCGACGTTACCTTCGCCGCTGATATTCCGAGCAAAACAATTCAGGCTTTCCCCCATTCCACTCTTGAAGCCGGAATTAATAAGGTTGTGCTTAAGTCGATGTGGATGGAGCATAACGATTTAGTGCTCGTTCAGAAGAACAGCAGCGTTTCCTATCAGAGCGCGGGTTCTTCCTACCCTGCCGCCGCTTACTGGAATATCATTCCCGACGGAAACGGAAATTATCATCTTCAGAATGAATCAACCAAGAATTACGCCGCTTTAAGCGGAAGCTCGGTTGTTTGCGTATCTGCCGCAAACGGCGGAAGCACGAGCTGGAAGGTAGACACCTCAACCGGGGCGGCGCGTTTTATCAGCACGGCTAATGATAAAGCGGTTATTAATATAGAAAGCTTAAGCGGAAACGCTCAGGCTTCTGACGTTCCGATGTACTACACAAGCTCGCAGTGGGGCTTTCAGTACAGCTCATACGACTACACCTTAAAGCCCGATAAGGTTATAGACACAGGCTATAACGCCTACGCAAATTCCGCAACTTCTATAACCTCCTACGCCTCAGGCTCCGCTAAAACCTGGACGCAGTCAAAGAACCTTTCGTCTTATCCTGTTTTTAAAGCGCAGAACTCTCCCCTCGCGGCGGCTGTATATAACCTGACGCTTGAGGAGGCTTTAAAGAGCATATTCACCGAAAACAGCACCCAGTACTTCCGTACCGGTACAAACTGGGATAAGGTATGGACGCGTGATACGGCACTTTCAAGCCTTTACTCGCTTTCGTGGGTATTCCCCGAAATCAGCTACAACTGCGAGTATAAAAAAGTAAAGTCAAGCGGAGGAGTTTCCGTTTTTGAGCAGGATACGGGCTCCGGCGGTTCCTATCCCGTTTCAACAGATAAGATTATCACAATGCTCTCGGTATGGGAGAACTATCTTGCCGACGGCAACAAAGAGCATTTAAGCTATTTCTACAACATCTGCAACAACACCATAAAGCAGGATATGAACGTTGCCTACGACAACGACGCCGAGCTTTTCCGCGGCGAAACCTGCGGCCTTGACTGGCGCGACCAGACATATCCCGACTGGACAAGCGAAACCTACGACAGCGGTCTCAGCGCAATAGCCGAGAGCAAAACCGCCTCCGTTAATACCATCTACTGCCGTGTGCTCGAGATTATGAGCAAGGCGGCTAAGGTTCTCGGCAAGGGCGAGGCAGCCGAGCAGGCGTGGGCTAAAATGGCTCAGGATTTAAAGGCAAGAATCAGCAGCAGACTATGGAACGAGAATATGGGACTTTACTCCTCGTGGGAGTATCCCGAATATATGGGCAGCGTTCTCGCCGAAAAAACCGACGTTCTCGGTAACGGCTTCGCGCTCTGGTTCAATATAGGAACCGACAGCCAGCTCAACAGCATAATGGAAAATTCTCCGCTCGTCGCTTACGGCGCTGATACTGTTTATCCTCAGAAGCAGGGCAAGCTTAAAAACGCGAATAAGATTTATCACAACTTCGGTGTATGGCCGGGCTGGGATTCAATCCTTATGGTAGGCGCAGGTTATCACGATAATAAAGCGCTTGCCGGAGAAATTTTCAACTCCAACGTGCGCGGCGCGGCTACCTCATTAACTCAGAAGGAAGTTATAAACTACCGCACAGGAGAGGGCGTAGAATCCGACCAGCAGCTGTGGTCAATTGCCGGAACCCTCGCGGGATATTACCGCGTTATGTTCGGTATGAACTACGACGAGGACGGAATCACCTTCAATCCCTATGTTCCCGACTGGATGGAAGGTCCGTTTGAGCTTTCCAACTTCAAATACAGAAACGCAAAGCTTACAATCAAAATCACCGGCAAGGGCGATAAGGTTAAGTCCTTTAAGGTTGACGGCAATTCTCAAGATATTAAATCCTACGTCTTCCCTGCCGATTCCTCAGGAAATCACACCGTTGAAATCGCTATGGAAAAAAGCGGTACCGAGTATAAGATTAATAAGTCCGACGATAACCTCGTTGTATGCCCCGAGATGCCGACTATGAGCTACTCTAACGGAACCCTCACCTGGACTCAGAAGAGCGGACTTACCTACAAGCTCTGGACAGGCAAAGAATACGTTGACGTAAGCGGCGGAAGCTATACGGTTGATAAAACCGCTTACGGCTCCTACAGCCTTATGGCGGTATCAAAGGACGAAATATGTTCCGAGCTCAGCAAACCGATTATAGTAACGCCGATACGCATTAAGGTCGAGGCGGAAAACGGCACCGTTTCCGACAGCAGCCTAATCTCCTCCGGTTATGTAATTGATAAACGCTCAAAGAGCGCTAACTTAACTCTCAGCGTAAATATCGCTAAAAAGGGCAGATACCAGCTCAGCGGAATTTATAACAATCCCGGCGACGCAACCTCAGGCATAAGCTGCGGAATCCGTTCCGTATATGTTGACGGAGTCGATAAGGGCTCGCTCGTATTCCCCGAGGTCAGCAGCAGTAAAAAGAATCAGACAAGCACTCACCTTTCCCTCGACCTTGAGCAGGGTACTCACACGGTTAAGATTTTCTACGATACCGCTAACTGGTACGACCGCAATATGAGCATATCTCAGAATAACGTTGAGTATAATTACTTCAACTTTGATTATACCGGAGATACTCCCGTACCTGCTACCGAGCCTCAGACCACCGAACCCGCAACCGAGGCTCCGACCGAAACAGAGTCATCAACTGTAACAGAAGCTCAAAACGATACCGCTCCCGAAACAACCACAGCTCCCACAGCAACCACCGAGCCGACCGAGGGCACAACCGCCTCAGAAGAAATGAGCGCGCTGTATTACGTTCCCTCAGTTGAGAATAAGGACAAAAACTATAACTACAAGCTGTTTATCAAGCCTCTCGGCGAGGATCCGATTGAGTATGACTTTGAACCCACAGCGCTTGCCGACGATAACGGTATGCCTATCTACAAGGCGTCGGTACCCTCAAAGTACGAGAAGCTCGAAATGCTTAAATACGAGGTATACGACGGCGAAAACTGGGTAAGCGAAACAGCTATCAAGTACGCTAAGCTCAGCGACTACAGCAGCAAGGTTGTTAACGCTGACGAGCTTTCAACCGAACCCGCAAGCGAACCCGCAACAGATACGAATCCCCCCACCTCCGAATCAGCCGAAGCAACAGCCTCACCCTCGGGCGAAGAAACCACCTCTCCCGATACAACAGTTCAGCCGACTGAAACTCAGGCTGTGACCGACGTAACCGAGCCTGCACCCGAGAGTGTTAAAAAGCCTAACCCGATTAAGGTAACGGCTAAGAAAAAGACCGTTAAGGCTAAAAAGCTTAAGGCTAAAAAGCAGAACGTTAAGCCGTTTAAGGTTAAAAACGCTCAGGGCAAGGTAAGTTACAAGATAGTTAAAAAGGGTACGACGGCTAAGATTTATAAGAAAATCAAAATAAATAAAAAGGGCGTAATCACCTTTAAGAAAGGCAAGTACGCTAAGAAAACCTATAAGGTTAAGGTTAAAATTACGGCAGGCGGAAATTTCGCTTACGATAAGAAAACCATCAGTAAAATCGTTAAGATTAAAATAAAGTGATTTCAAGGAGGTAAACCTATGGAAATGAAATTTTACATCTGCAACACCTGCGGCAATATGATTGCCGTTGTAAAAAGCAGCGGCGTTCCCCTTATGTGCTGCGGTCAGAAGATGACAGAGCTCATTCCCGGTACAACCGACGCGGCTGTTGAGAAGCATGTGCCTGTCTTTGAGGTTAAGGACAACAAGGTGCTCGTAACCATCGGCTCGGTTGAACATCCTATGGCTGACGAGCATTATATTGAGTGGATTGCTGTTCAAACGTCCGCAGGCAATCAGCGCAAGGCATTAAAGCCCGGCGATAAACCTCAGGCTTGCTTCGCTCTCTGTGAGGGCGAAAAGGTTGAAGCAGTTTACGCCTACTGTAACCTCCACAGCCTCTGGAAAGCATAACTAAGAATACTTTAAAGAAAAAATCGGCTCATAACTGAGCCGATTTTTTTGCTTTTTCATAATCTGTTATTTGGTTCTTCCTATATCGGTGCGGTAATGAGCGCCGTCAAAGCTTATGCTCTTAACCGCCTTATACGCCTTATCGAGAGCCTCGTCGAGGGTATCTGCCTTAGCGGTAACGCCGAGTACGCGTCCGCCGTTGGTGAGCATTTTACCGTTTTCAAGCTTGGTGCCGGCATGGTAAACAATCGCGCCGTCTACCCCGCCGTTTTCGTCAAGACCGGTAATTTCAATACCCTTTTTATAGGAAAGCGGATAACCGCCGCTCGCCATAACTACGCAGGCTGCAGCGCCGTCGTACCACTCAATATCAACATCCGCGAGCCTCTCGTCAATAATAGCCTCACAGATATCAACTAAATCGGTCTTAAGCCTCGGAAGAACAACCTGCGCCTCAGGGTCGCCGAAGCGCGCGTTATACTCGATAACCTTCGGACCGTTCGGTGTAATCATAAGTCCGAAGTACAGGCAACCCTTGAAAGGTCTGCCCTCTTTTTCCATAGCCTTTATAGTCGGAACGAAGATAGTATCGTAGCACTCCTTGGCGATTTCGTCGGTATAATAAGGGTTGGGGCTTACGGTACCCATACCGCCCGTATTAAGTCCCTCGTCGTTATCGTAAGCGCGCTTGTGGTCCTTAGAGCTAACCATAGGCTTAACAACCTTTCCGTCGGTAAACGCGAGTACGCTTACCTCAGGGCCTGTTAAAAATTCCTCAATAACGATATTGTTGCCGGAGTCACCGAACTTCTTGTCCTCCATAATAGACTTAACGGCTTCCTTAGCGTCCTCGATAGTCTGAGCGATAATTACGCCCTTACCGAGCGCGAGGCCGTCAGCCTTAACTACTACGGGAACGGTATTTTCGCTTTCAATATACTCTACAGCCTTTTTAGGATCGTCGAACACCTCGTACTTAGCTGTAGGAATACCGTACTTTTTCATAAGGTTCTTAGAGAACACCTTAGAAGCCTCGATAACAGCAGCGTTCGCGTTCGGACCGAAGGCTCTTATGCCTTCCTTCTCCATAGCGTCAACCATACCCGCGGCAAGCGGATCGTCGGGAGCAACAAATACTAAGTCAATCGCGTTATCCTTAGCGAACTTAACCATATTCTCAATATCCATAGCGCCGATATTTACGCACTCGGCGTCCTTAGAAATACCGCCGTTACCGGGAGCGCAGTAGATTTTATCACACTTATCGGACTCGATAAGCTTTTTTATCAGGGCGTGCTCACGTCCGCCGGAGCCAACCATTAAAATTTTCATATATTTAACCTCTGATTAATGATGGAATAAACGAATACCGGTAAAGCACATTGTCATATTGTACTTATCGCAGGTTTCGATAACGTTGTCATCACGAATTGAACCGCCGGGCTGAGCAACAAACTCAACGCCTGATTTTCTCGCTCTCTCGATATTATCGCCGAACGGGAAGAACGCGTCGGAGCCTAAGGCTACGCCGGAGTTCTTTGATATCCATTCCTTCTTTTCCTCGGCTGTAAGCGGCTCGGGCTTAACCTTAAAGAGCTTCTGCCATGTGCCGTCGCGGAGAACGTCATCATACTCCTCGGAGATATATACATCGATTGTATTATCTCTGTCGGGACGGCGAATATCGTCAACGAACTGTAAGCCGAGTACCTTCGGGTGCTGTCTGAGCCACCAGATATCAGCCTTATTTCCCGCGAGTCTTGTGCAGTGAACGCGCGACTGCTGGCCTGCGCCTACGCCGATAGCCTGGCCGTCCTTAGCGTAGCATACGGAATTTGACTGAGTATACTTAAGAGTGATAAGAGCGATAATAAGGTCGCGCTTAGCTTCCTCTGAAAACTGCTTATTAGCTGTAACGATTTCCTTGGTAATCATTTCCTCGTCAATCTTAAGCTCGTTTCTTCCCTGCTCAAATGTAATACCGAAAACGTCCTTATGCTCAATCGGCTCGGGGATATAATCAGGGTCAATCTTAACTACGTTATAGTTGCCCTTGCGCTTTGTCTTAAGAACCTCGAGAGCCTCGGGAGTATAATCGGGAGCGATGATTCCGTCGGAAACCTCGCGCTGTAAGAGCTTAGCTGTCTGAACGTCGCAGGTATCGGAAAGCGCTACCCAGTCGCCGTAGGAGGACATTCTGTCCGCGCCTCTTGCTTTAGCGTAAGCGCTCGCAATCGGAGAAAGCTCTAAATCGTCAACGAAATAGATTTTCTTAAGAGTGTCGGAGAGCTCGGTAGCAACCGCGGCGCCCGCGGGGCTTACGTGCTTGAAGGAAGCGGCAGCCGGCAGACCTGTGGCGGCTTTAAGCTCCTTAACGAGCTGCCATGAGTTAAACGCGTCGAGAAAGTTGATATATCCCGGCTTACCGTTTAACACCTCAACGGGTAAATCCTTACCGTTGTTCATAAAAATCTTTGACGGCTTCTGATTAGGGTTACAGCCGTACTTTAAAGCTAATTCATTCATTTTGATTACTCCTTTTTTCCGGAAGGTTTAAGCTATAAATATTTATAACTTAAGATTTATTGATTTTTATTGATAATTCTTGACGTTGCTTTATTTGAAGCAATATCAATATATCTGACAAAAAGACTTACCTTATTATCGTCGTCGAGCGCGTTCCAAACCTTATTTGCGAAGGTGTCGATATCGTCGCTGCCGATTTCAACAAGAGTGGGCTCGCCCTCAAAGCTCGGGAGCGGATTGCCGTCGCCCATATAGGTATGGATAAAATGGCCCTCACCCTTAATGGGATGCTCATAATCGAAGGTGAATCTCTGGCAGCATCTGGGATTGCCGTTAGCGCTCTTTAAGATGGAAAGCGAATAAGAGAGCTTCTCGCCTCGAGCGTCAGCCTCGGTACGGCAGTTAACGATACCGCTGATACGGGGTGTGTAGTTGGGAGCGTCGGGCTCGAACTCACGTCCGCTTAAGCTCTGCTCAAAGGTCTTTCCGCAGGATAAAAGGCTTACGATAGTGTCGGTCTGGTCGCCGTTAGTAACGATTGTACTCTCGGCAAACGTACGAACCGGAGCGTAGATGATAAGGCTCGGATCCTCAACCTTGCTCTCGTCAAACGCCTTGGTGCGGATTCCGTCGCCGTCCTCAACGAATACACGGTTACGGCTGTTTTCGCTTCGTCCCATAATGAAGTAAGCGATTACGGCATTAGCACCGTCCTCGGTTCTGCCCAGCACGATACCGCGTCCGGGGTAAGTTGTTTTCGAAATTTCCTTTTCAAGATTAACGGGTTTCATAATATCCTCCTTTATTTAAAGAATTTCGGTTTTATTGCCTATAACTTTTATTTTATCTTCGCAGAACAGCGATACGGCTCTCGGCAGTATCTTCCATTCAGCTTCTTCCATAACACGCTTCTGAAGAATTTCGGGGGTGTCACCGTTTTTTATATCGACGGCTTTCTGAATTATAATCGGGCCGCCGTCACATTCCTCGGTTACGAAATGAGCCGTAGCTCCCGTGACCTTAACTCCCTTTTCAAGCGCCTTCTCGTGAACCTTAAGCCCGTAGAAGCCTTCGCCGCAGAAGCTCGGTATAAGCGCGGGATGAATGTTGATAATCCTGTTCTCAAATGCGCTTATAACTTCTTTACCGAGAATTGTCATAAAGCCCGCGAGAACTATTAAATCGGCGTTCTTGCTTCTCAGCAGCGCGGTAAGAGCTTTATCGTAATCGGAAAACTCTTTATAATCCCTGCGCCTGATAACATCGGTATCAATACCGTTATTCTTCGCCCTTTCGAGCGCATAGGCTTCGGGGTTTGAGGAAATAACGCAGGTGATTTTTCCGTTTTTTATAATACCGGACTTTTCGGCGTTGATAAGCGCCTGAAGGTTAGTGCCTCCGCCCGATACGAGTACAACAATATTCTTCATTACTCAAAAATTACTCCTTCGTCACCGCGTACAACCTCGCCTAAAACTACGGCGTCCTCGCCGTTAGCCTTTAGGATTTCAACTGCCTTATCGGCGTCGTTCTTATCAACGGCTACAACCATACCTACACCCATATTAAAGGTGTTGTTCATATCGTGCTCGGGGATATTGCCCACGCGCTGAATAACTTTGAAAATCGGAAGCACGGGGATATTGTCCTTCTTTATCTTCGCGCTGAAGCCGTCCTTTAACATTCTCGGAATGTTCTCGTAGAAGCCGCCGCCCGTAATATGGGAAACAGCCTTAACCTCAACCTCTTTCATCAAAGCGAAAAGCGGCTTAACGTACAGCTTAGTAGGAGTGAGGAGAGTTTCGCCGAGCGGCTTATCAAGCTCGTCGTATGTATTATGAATAGTATTCTCGTCGATTCCGAATACCTTTCTGACTAATGAAAAGCCGTTAGAGTGAACGCCGGAGGAAGGAAGTCCTATAATAACGTCACCTTCCTTAAGCTTTTCGCCGTCAATCATCTTCGGCTTATCAACCATACCTACGCAGAAGCCCGCAACATCGTATTCATCAACCGGCATAAGTCCGGGATGCTCGGCGGTCTCACCGCCTACGAGCGCACATTCCGACTGCACGCAGCCCTCCGCGATACCCTCGACGATTGAAGCAACCTTCTCGGGATAGTTCTTTCCGATAGCTATATAATCGAGGAAAAACAGCGGTTTAGCTCCGCAGCAGATAACGTCGTTTACGCACATTGCTACCGCGTCAATTCCGATTGTATCGTGCTTATCAAGCAGAAACGCGAGCTTTATCTTAGTACCTACGCCGTCGGTTCCGCTGATTAAAACCGGCTCCTCCATATCCTTGAAGTCGGGAGCGAAAAGACCGCCGAAGCCGCCGATACCGGAAATAACTCCCGGGATTTTAGTGCGCGCAACGTGCTTTTTGATAAGCTCGACGGATTCATATCCCGCCGTAATATCAACGCCCGCTTTCTTATAGCTTTCGCTGAAACTCTTCATACCTACCTCCGTTAATACTTTTTAATCTTATTTGCAAATTTATCTTCAAATATAATCTTCGGCTTATCGGCGTGATAAACTCCGCTGAAACAGCCGTCACAAAGTCCGATATTACAGCCCTCGGCGATTTTATGAAGCCCCTCAACGCTTAAGAACTTAAGCGAATCGGCGCCGATTCGCTCTCTTAACGCCTCTACGTCGTACCTGTTTGAAACCAGATCCTCGGATTTAGGCAAATCCATTCCGAAGTAACAGGAATGAATAAACTCGGGTGAGCTGATTCTTACGTGAACCTCGCTCGCGCCGGCATCCTTAAGGATTTTTACGATATGCGCCGAGGTATTGCCGTGGATAATAGAGTCGTCGATAATAACGACGCGCTTATTCTTAACAACATTTTTTATAACGTTAAGCCGGGTTTTTAAAAGCCTGAGCTTTTTATCGGTACCGACTCCGTCGGGAGTACGACCGATATATTTATTTTTGATAAACGCCGTAGCGTATTTTATACCGGAAGCCGCGGCATAGCCCTGAGCCGCTTCAAGTCCCGAATCGGGAACGCCGCAAACTATATCGGCTTCAATCTTATCCTCGTTATAGAGGATTTCGCCCGCCTTCTGACGCGCGATATTTACGTTAACGCCGTCGATAATCGAATCGGGACGCGCGACATAAATATACTCAAAAAGGCACAGCGAGGTTGTCTTTTTTGTATCACAATAGTAGCTTTTAAAGCCGTTTTCGTCGATTACTACCATCTCGCCCGGATTCACGTCGCGGACAAATTCGCCGCCTATAGAATCGATTGCGCAGCTTTCGGAGGAGATTATGTAGCTGTCGCCGAGCTTACCGATACAAAGGGGCTTAAAGCCGTGAGGGTCGCGGAGCCCGATAAGCTTTGACGGAGAACTGATTACGAGCGAATAAGCGCCCTTTAAATCCTCCATAGTCTTCAGTACAGCCTGTTCAATATTATCGGAATTAATTCTGTGGGTGGAAATCATATACCCGATAACCTCGGCGTGAGAGTTAGACTGGAAGATAGCTCCGCCTCTTTCGAGCATGGTTCTTATCTCGGCAAAGTTGGTTATCGCTCCGTTATTCGCAAGCACCATAGAGCCCTCGATATATCTCATAACAAGCGGCTGGGTTGCGGCTTTATCAAGGTAATCGTGAGATGTATACCTGACGTGTCCTACGGAAATCTTACCGTGCGGAAGCTTTTTAAGACTCTTTTCGGTAAAAACCGTCGATACTATACCGATGTCCTTAACGGTGTACGGCTCTCTGTCCTTAATAACGGTAATTCCCGCGCTCTCCTGACCGCGGTGCTGGAGTCCGAAAAGACCGTCGTGCGTTAATGACACAATATCATAATCGTTATTATTATAAAATCCGAAAACACCGCATTCGTCGTTGACCTTGTCGCGGCGTTTATCAATTACAACACTTCTCAAAGCTCGGAAACCTTTCTGATGATGTCTTCATCCTTTTCAGCGACGCCCTGCGCCATATCTTCCTTCATCTTCACAAGCTTCTCGCTTAAGCTTTCATCGGATAAAGCGAGCATTTCAACCGCAAGGATAGCGGCGTTAGCGGCGCCGTCAACTCCGACGGTAGCAACGGGAATTCCGGGCGGCATCATCACGGTAGCCAGAAGCGCGTCCATACCGTCGAACGCGGCGGACTTAATCGGAATACCGATAACCGGAAGCGTTGTGTGAGCGGCTAAAACTCCTCCTAAGTGAGCAGCCATACCTGCGGCGGCGATAATTACGCCGAAGCCCTCAGCTTTAGCGTTCTTTGAAAACTCCGCAGCCTTGTCGGGAGTACGGTGAGCGCTCATAACTCTGACCTCATAGGGTACGCCGAATTCCTTTAACTTTAAAACGGCTTTCTGAACAACTTTAAAATCGCTGTCCGAGCCCATAATTACTGCAACTTTTTTCATAAGGAAATCTCCTCTCCGAGTGATTAAAAATACATCTATATTATACTAAAAAAATACTATTTATTCAATAGAGTGACAGCCAATTTAAATATTTCATTACATAGGTTGATATAACAAAAAATAACGGAAGATTTTTGTAGATGTTAAACAAAGAAAGCGAGCGCTTTCAGCGCGTTAGCTTTCGATTAGCCATTGCTCGAGCACGCAAAGCGTGCTGCTGAGCAGGCAATACAAATCTTTTTTGCCCTATAGGAGTCAGTTAAAATGATTTTTAATGTATGATTTCTTAACTTAGATTTTACTAATAGTTTTGAATAATAACCCTATAGTGCAAAGAAACCGACTTTTTGAAAGTCGGTTTCACAGTAATTATTCGGGCTTATTATCCCATAATTCCTTAAGAGAAGTAACATATCCCGCCATATTCTGAATATCGGAGGGAATGATGATTTTAGTAGCCTTTCCGTCGGCGGCTTTAGCGAACGCCTCAAGACTTTTAAGCGCAATTACGCCGTCCGAGGGCATAGCTTCGTTGAGCATTTTTATAGCGTCGGCGTTAGCCTTCTGAACCGCTAAGATAGCCTCGGCTTCACCGCTGGCTTCCCTGATTTTCTGCTCCTTAACGGCGTCAGCCTTAAGGATAGCGCTTTCCTTCATACCTTCCGCTACGAGAATCTGGCTTCTCTTTTCACCCTCGGCGTCAAGAATACGGGCGCGTCTTTCGCGCTCAGCCTTCATCTGCTTCTCCATAGCCTCCTGAATCTCACGCGGAGGAAGGATGTTTTTAAGCTCAACGCGGATAACCTTGATACCCCACGCGTCGGTAGCCTCGTCAAGGATAATACGGATTTTATCGTTGATAGTATCGCGCGAGGTGAGCGTTGAATCGAGCTCTAAGTCGCCGATAATATTACGCAGGGTTGTAGCCGTAAGGTTCTCAATAGCCGCTAAGGGATTTTCAACTCCGTAGGAATAGAGCTTAGGGTCGGTAATCTCAAAATACACTACGGTATCAATCTGCATGGTAACGTTATCCCTCGTGATAACGGGCTGAGGCGGAAAATCCACAACCTGCTCTTTAAGGGAAACCTTCCTCGAGATACGGTCGATAAAGGGTACTTTAAGATGAAGTCCCGTACCCCAGGTAGTGTTATACGCTCCGAGGCGCTCGATTACGAAAGCGTGAGCCTGCGGAACAATTTTTATACATCTTACCAATATAATTAAAACAATGAGTATTATAATCGCGGGTAATATCAGCGCGGGTAAATAAAACTGCATAATTTCCTCCTTATATAACCTCTACAACGAGCTTAACGCCCTCGATTGAGCTTACTCTCACGTTGGCGCCGGATTTAATCTCGCGCTCGTCGGCGCTTTTAGCGCTCCAGATTTTACCGTCAACGTTAACCTGCCCCTCACCTTTAAGATTAATTATATCTACGGTGACTATTCCGAGGCGCCCGATAAGACGGTCGGAGTTAGTAGGCTCCTTCTTTTTAGCGTTGAACTTTTTAACGAACGGTCTCGTCGCGATTAACGCGATAAGCGATACGAGAATAAAAACGATTGACTGGATAAGAATATTATCGGTAAATATACAGGTCACGGCAGCGGCGGCTCCGCCAAGTACGAACCAGATAGACACAAGCTGAGTCGTAAGCGCTTCGCAAATCAGCATAAATACAGCGAAAATAATCCATACAAAAAGCATATAATTCTCCATTTTTCCACACTTCCTTCCGACTCATATATTATCATTTTCACATAAACAAGTCAATAAAAAATACTATACATTTTTTGTAAAATGTGATAGAATAATTCTAAAGGAAGGTGAGAATATGGCATTTGATACTTTTGACGAAGGAATTAACTACGGCGGAGTGCGTTCAAAAAACGAAATAAGAACCTTAATCTGCTATTTATTCAGCTCAATCAATAAGCCGCTCGATAAATCCACGATCGTTGAGGCTATTCAGAAAAAGGGGCTCGCTAATTATTTTGAGACGAGCGCCTGCTTTGACGACTTGATTTCTCACAACAATTTAAAGCTTACAGAGGGCAGCACAACGCTCTACGAGCTTACCGAAAACGGCATTATGGTAGCAAATCAGCTTGAAAACACCCTGCCCGTTACCGTCAAGGAAAAGGCGTATACCTGCGCGCTTGAGCTTTTAGAGCAGAAGCGTATCGAAAAGGAAAACGTCGTAACCATCACGAAGGTCGACAGGGGCTATAACGTCAACTGCCGTATCTCGGGCGGAGACGTAGACCTTCTCGCAGTAGACATTTACGCTCCCGATAAACAGCAGGCTAAGATTATAAAGAAGAATTTCCATAAAAATCCCGAACTGCTTTACAAGGTAATTATGGGAACAATTACCCGCAATAAGGAAATCGTGAAGGAGTGCCTGAGCGAGATTAACCGCTGAAAATAAGATTATAGCACAGCATAGCCGTAACCCCGGGGATTCCGAGAATCCCTGAGATTATTATACTCAGTACGCTTACGGGTATGTATACGAGCGTAAATACGCTTAGAATATCAACTAAAATCAGCGTTCCTATCCCCGACAGCACCGATAAAACCGCGCGCTTTAAAGGCTTTTTATAACGCGAGATTTTGTGGATAACCGCGAACACTATAAAAGCTGCTCCGAGCGCAATCGGTATGTATATCATCTTCATTTAACCACTTCGTTTCTTATTTGTTCATTACAAGAAAGCGTGCGCACCTAAGTGCGGAGCTTTCGTATATCCATCGCTCGTGCGCACGCAGGGCGCAACTGAGCGGGAAATATAAAATATTTTTTACTTTATAAGGAACGCAGTTTCTTATAAAGTAAAAAAACAGACCGTAGGTTGTCCTACGGTCTATAATTATGCGTTAATTTAAATTTTTAGAACTATCAGGTAAAGTAAGCGAGGATATTAAGTCCGAGTACGGCTAATACAAATATGCCTGCGAATACCTTAGTCCAGCGTGATAAGAAAGCGTCAATTGAACGAGCCTTGTTCTTAGAGAAGAATGTATCGGCACCGCCGGTTACAACGCCGACGCCCTGCTGGTTACCTTCCTGAAGAATGATAACGATGATAATCGCAATTGACATAATAATAAGCACTGCGCCTAAAATAATTTCCCAGATTCCCATTTATAACAATCCTTTCGATTAAGATAATTTAAGTCATTTTTTCGTTAGCCTTATAATAATAACATAAGAAATATTATTTTGCAAGACTTTTTTAAGGAATTTTTAAGATATTTTAACTTTATTTTCCTGATATTGCCGCGGAAAATCTATACGAGGCTGAGCTGTACGCTGTTATCGTCGGGCGACGGAAGCGCGCCCAGCGCGGGCAGGTTTTTGGTTCTGTAGCGCGAGGGCTTGCTGAACCGTCCCTCGGTATACTCCTCTATCTTAAACAGCCTGTGGCCTTTTTTAAGGCGCATTACGGCTACGCCCTGAGTAGCTCTCGAGGTTTTAAGATTTAAAACTCCCGTATGAAGCAGCAGCATTCTTCCCGATGAAGCGGTAATTACGAACTCCTTATCCTCCTTGGAGAACGCTATATCCGAAATCGGGAACTTATCGCAGTACGCTTTAGTAAGCTTTTTGCGGTTTGTTTTTGTCGCGTAGCTCTCGAGCGGAACCTTGGCGATTTTACCGTTCTCAAAGCAGAAAAGCAAAAAGCCCTTATAGTCCTTAGTGGCAACCATTTTTATCGCGAGCTCTCCCTCATCCATTCCGAGCTTAGCAGGGATATAATCGCCCAGCACACTCGCCTTTGTATCCTCAAACTCATACGCCTTAGCCTTATAGCACTGGCACATATTAGTAAAGAAAAGAAGGTCGCAGTTATTCGAGAACTCGATACTCTCCGAAATTTCGTCGCCCTCTTTAAGCTTATGCTCGGAGCTCATACGCAGGGATTTAGGCGTAATCTTCTTGAAATAGCCTTCCTTCGTAAAGAAAAGATGTACGGGATAATCGGGGATTTCCTCAATCTCGACGTCGTCATCCGTTTCATCATTATAGATAATCTCGGATTTTCTTTCCTCGCCGTATTTATCGGCAACCTCTTTAAGCTCCTTAACGATAATCGTCTTGACTCTCGCTTTGCTTTTAAGTATCGCCTCGAGCTCCTCGATTGACTTGATAAGCTCCTCAATATCCTTAGTGCGCTTTAAAATATACTCGCGGTTTAAATGACGAAGCTTAATCTCGGCAACATACTCGGCCTGGATTTCGTCGATTCCGAAGCCTATCATAAGGTTAGGAACAACCTCGGCTTCCTCGTCGGTCTCGCGTACGATTTTAATCGCCTTATCAATATCGAGCAGGATTTTTTCAAGTCCCTTTAAAAGATGGAGCCTGTCCTTCTTTTTATTGAGGTCAAAGTAGGTTCTGCGCCTTACGCACTCGATTCTGAACGCAATCCATTCCTCGAGCAAATCCTTAACGCCGAGCACCATCGGAGTTCCGCCGATAAGCACGTTAAAGTTGCAGGCGTAGCTGTCCTCGAGCGGAGTCAGCTTATAAAGCCTTCTCATCAGTTTATCGGGGTCAACTCCGCGCTTTAAGTCGATTGTAATTTTAAGACCGTCAAGTCCGGTTTCATCACGGATATCGGAAATTTCCTTAAGCTTTCCGTTTTTAACGAGGTCGATAACCTTATCGATAATCGACTCGCAGTTTGTTGAATACGGAATACTCAGGATATCAATGCAATTAGCCTTTTTATCGTAGGTATACTTTGAACGCAGCTTAATGCTTCCGCGTCCGGTCTCATAAACGCGCTTCATAACCTCTTCGTCATAGACGATATACTCGCCGCCGGGGAAATCGGGAGCGGGCATTGTGCTCATAACGTCGTGGTCGGGGTCGCGGATAAGCGCGGCGGTAGTCTCGCACACCTCGCGAAGATTGAACGAGCAGATATTAGACGCCATACCTACGGCGATACCTGTATTTGAGTTTATAAGTACCGAGGGGAACGTCGCCGGAAGCAGCGTCGGCTCCTTCATAGTATTGTCGTAGTTATCAACGAAGTCTACGGTATCCTTATCAATATCCTTAAACAGCTCGGCGCAAAGCCTGTCGAGCTTAGCCTCGGTATATCTCGAAGCAGCCCACGCCATATCGCGGCTGTAGAACTTACCGAAGTTGCCCTTAGAGTCGATATACGGGTGCAAAAGCGCCTCGTACCCTCTTGACATACGCACCATTGTATCATAAATCGCGGCGTCGCCGTGAGGGTTGAGCTTCATTGTAGCGCCGACGATATTCGCGGATTTAGTACGGGCGCCCTTTAAAAGCCCCATATTATACATAGTGTAAAGGAGCTTTCTGTGCGAGGGCTTAAAGCCGTCAATCTCGGGAATCGCGCGCGAGAGAATAAGGCTCATCGCGTAGGGCATAAAATTCTCCTGAATTGAGGAAACGATATGCTGCTCGGCGACCTCTCCGGCGCCCTCAATAACGCCGTTAACCGCGGCTGTATTCACCTTTTTAGCAGGTTTCTTTTTCCGTGCCAAATAATCACCTTCCGATTTAGCTTACGTCGAGCTGGTCGATATACTCAGCTCCGTGGTCAACAATAAAATCTTTTCTTCCCTGAAGGTTATCCCCGAGAAGCGTATCGAATATAGCGGCAGTCTGCTCAATAGAATCGGGCATAACCCTGATAAGACGGCGCGTAGCCGGATTCATAGTTGTTAAGCTCATCATCTCGGGCTCGTTTTCACCGAGTCCCTTACTGCGCTGAATCGTATATTTAGCTTCGCCGATTTCCTTTAAGTACCTGTCCTTTTCAACCTCGTCATAGGCGAAATAAACCTTATCTTTAGCGGTAATCTCGTAAAGCGGAGATTCGGCGATATATACCTTTCCCTCCTTAATAAGCGTAGGCGTAAGCCTGTAGAGCATTGTAAGCACGAGGGTTCGGATATGGAAGCCGTCGACGTCGGCGTCGGTACAGATAATAACCTTATTCCACCTGAGGTTATTAAGGTCGAAGTTTGAGAGGTTTTTATTAGCCTTAGCCTTAACCTCAACTCCGCAGCCTAAAACCTTAAGCAAATCGGTAATAATATCGCTCTTAAAAATCTTATCGTAATCAGCCTTTAGGCAGTTGAGGATTTTACCCCGAAGCGGAATAATCGCCTGGAAATCCGGATCTCTCGCCTGCTTACAGGCGCCGAGAGCCGAGTCACCCTCAACTATAAAGACCTCGCGCTCGTTGACGTCCTTGCTGCGGCAGTCAACGAATTTATTGATTCTGTTAGTGATATCAATATTACCGGTGAGCTTCTTTTTAATATTAAGACGTGTCTTTTCAGCGTCCTCACGGCTTCGCTTGTTGATAAGCACCTGATTTGCGATTTTCTCGGCTTCAAACGGATTCTCAATAAAATAGACCTCTAAGCTGTGGCGCAGGAACTCGGTCATAGCCTCCTGAATACCCTTATTGGTAATCGCCTTTTTTGTCTGGTTTTCGTAGGAGGTTACGCTTGAAAATGAGGAAATGCAGAGCACAAGGCAGTCCTGAACATCCGCGAAATTAATCTTCGACTCGGTTTTATTGTACTTGTTATTCTTTTTAAGGTACGAGTCTATCATATAAACGAAAGCGTTTTTAACAGCCTTCTCGGGCGCTCCGCCGTACTCAAGCCAGCTTGAGTTATGATAATACTCGGTTAAAGCAATCTTATTTGAAAACGCGCAGGAAACGCAGATTTTGCACTTATACTCAGGCTTATCGGCTCTGTCGCGGACCTTTTTCTCGGTTTCCCAGTACTGAACTCCGGTTAAGCCCTCCTCGCCTACGATTTCCTTAACGTGGTCCTCAATACCGTTAACGTAGTTAAAGGCAGTAGTATCAAAGCTTCTTCCGTTCTGGTTGCGGAAAACGAACTCAACGCCGGCGTTTACGATAGCCTGACGCTTCATAATATCAAGGAAATACTCGGCGCTTACATCGATATCGGTAAATACGTCGATATCGGGCTTCCAGTGAATTCTTGTACCCGTATCACGGCGGGGATATTCTTCCTTTTTAAGACCGCCGATATTCTCGCCGTGCTCGAAATGGAGCGAGTATTTATAGCCGTCGCGCTTAATTTCAACGTCCATATACTCGGAGGCGTACTGAGTTGAGCACAGTCCGAGACCGTTAAGTCCGAGGGAGAACTCGTAGTTTTCGCCGTCGTTATTATTATACTTACCGCCGGCGTACATCTCGCAGAAGAGAAGCTCCCAGTTCATCCTATCCTCGTTTTTATTATAGCCTACGGGGATTCCGCGGCCGTGGTCCTCTACCTCGTAGGAGCCGTCGGAATATCTCGTTACCTGAATTTTTCTGCCGTAGCCCTCCCTCGCCTCGTCGATTGAGTTCGAGAGAATTTCAAAAACGGAATGCTGACAGCCCTCGATACCGTCGGAGCCGAAAATAACCGCAGGTCTTTTACGGACACGGTCGGCGCCGCTTAATGAGGATATACTGTCGTCGTTATAATCATTAGCCTTCCTTTTTGTCACTACTTTTCACCTCGCAGTTTCTTGATTTTATCTCTTAAATACGCCGCGTGCTCAAACTCAAGCAGCTTCGCCGCGGCTCTCATCTCGCGCTGGAGGCTCTTTATAAGCTGTTCCCTCTGAGCGCGTGTCATCTGCTTTATATTCTTGAACTCATCATCGGTGTGAGTTGAAATCTCAATAATATCGCTAACCTTTTTAACGATTGTTTTAGGAGTTATATTATGCTCCTCGTTATACTTCTGCTGGATTTCACGCCTTCTTACGGTTTCCGTTATAGCGCTTTTCATTGAGGGCGTGACGCTGTCCGCGTACATAATTACGGTACCCTCGCTGTTTCGGGCGGCACGGCCTATAGTCTGGATAAGGCTTCGCTCCGACCTTAAGAAGCCTTCTTTATCGGCGTCGAGAATCGCGACTAAGGACACCTCGGGGATATCGAGTCCTTCTCTTAAAAGGTTGATTCCGACGAGTACGTCAAACTCACCGAGGCGCAAATCTCTTATAATCTCCATACGCTCCACCGTGTCGATATCGTGGTGCATATACTTAACCTTAACGCCCATCTCGGAAAGGTAAGAGGTTAAATCCTCCGCCATCTTCTTAGTAAGGGTGGTAATTAAGGTGCGCTGTTTTTTAGGCACTCTTATATTGATTTCGGAGATAAGGTCGTCGAGCTGGCCTTCGGTAGGTCTTACGCTGATTTCGGGGTCTAAAAGTCCGGTAGGTCTGATAATCTGCTCGGCGATTACTGAGCTTTTTTCCTTTTCGAAGTCGCCCGGAGTAGCCGAAACGAAGCATACCTGGTTTATCTTTGAATAGAACTCGTCGAAGTTAAGCGGACGGTTATCGTAAGCTGACGGAAGCCTGAAGCCGAAGTCTATAAGACTTTTTTTACGGGCGTGGTCTCCGGCGTACATACCGCGCACCTGCGGAAGCGTAACGTGGGACTCGTCCACAAACAGCAGAAAATCATCCGGGAAATAGTTTAACAGGGTGTACGGCGAGGAGCCGGGCTTGCGTCCGGACATTATCCTCGAGTAGTTCTCGATTCCGCTGCAAAATCCGGTTTCAAGCAGCATATCAATATCGTAATTTGTTCTCTGCTCAATTCGCTGAGCCTCAAGAAGCTTACCCTCAGACTGAAAATATTCAATCCTTTCGGCGAGCTCGCGGCGGATTTCCGCGACGGCATCGAGCATTTTTTCTCTTGAAACTATATAATGTGACGCGGGATAAATCGCAGCGTGGCGCAGGGTTCCGAGCAGCTCGCCCGTAAGCGGGTTAATCTCGCTTATGCGGTCGATTTCATCGCCGAAAAACTCAACCCTTATTACCCTGTCGCTTGATGAAGCCGGGAAAATCTCCAGCGTATCTCCCCTGACGCGGAATTTATTTCGGGTAAAGCCCTCATCGTTTCTCTCGTACTGAAGCTCAACGAGTTTTTTAATGAGCTCGTTTCTGCCCTTTTCCATTCCGGGGCGAAGTGAAATTACCATATTGCGGTAATCAATAGGGTCGCCGAGGCTGTAGATACAGGAAACCGAGGCGACTATAATTACGTCCCTGCGTTCCGAAAGCGCTAAGGTGGCGCTGTGGCGGAGCTTATCTATTTCATCATTGATTGAGCTGTCCTTTTCGATATAGGTATCGGTAGTAGGAACGTAAGCCTCGGGCTGATAATAATCGTAATAGGATACGAAATACTCAACCGAATTCTCGGGGAAAAACGACTGAAACTCGGAGCAAAGCTGAGCGGCAAGCGTTTTATTGTGAGCTAAAATAAGCGTGGGCTTCTGAACCTTTTCTATGATATTAGCCATAGTAAAGGTTTTACCCGAGCCGGTAACTCCGAGCAGCGTCTGCTCTCTGTTGCCTGCTTTTATGCTCTTTACAATTTCGTCGATAGCCTCGGGCTGGTCGCCTGTCGGCTTATATGATGAATGAATTTTAAATTCCATTAAATTACTCTGAATCTCCTATAAAGATACCGCGTCCGTAACATTCGCTCTGAGCGAGGGATATTTCGTCCTCGTCGCTGACAATAATATGGTCAACAAGCCGCCTGCCTATAACCTTTAAAGCGTCATATAGATTTTTAGTCGTCTTTATATCCTCAATCGAGGGAAGCGCAAGCCCCGAGGGGTGGTTATGAGCGATCGCGACATAAGAGGCGTTGTAGGAAACCGAAAGCTCCAGTATTTTAAGTATCGGAACGTCGGTCGTATTAATCGAGCCCTTTGAAACTACTCCGCAATACAGCTCCTTAAACTTTTTATCCATTAAAAGAACGTAGAGGTATTCCTCGTTTCTACCGATAAACTTAGGGCGGAAATACTCGCACAGCCTTCCGATATCAACCCGCCTCGAGGTATAGTCACGTTTATCGTCGTTATAAAGCCTCGATAAATCGGGAACGAGCTTTAAAAGCGCTATAGTGTTTTCGGTAAGTCCCAAAGCCTTAAGGCTTGATACAGGAGCGTCAAAAACCGCCGATATTGAACCGAACTCATCAATCAGCTTATGCGCAAGCGGATTTGTATCGCGCTGAGGAAGAGCGTAAAAGAGCAGCAGCTCCAGCGCCTGGTGGCTGTTAAAGCTGTCGATACCCTCATTTAAATATAAATCACGCAATCTTTGGCGGTGTCCCTTATGAACATTCTTCTCAGCCACAACGCGTCCTCCGTTTAAGTATTATTTTACACCGTATTTATCGTAATAATCGTCGATAGCTGACTTAAGAGCGTCGTCAATTATAACTTTTCCCTTATATTCCCTGTTATAAAGGTGCTCGACTACCTCCGCCATAGTGACGATAGCGGTAGTTTTAAGACCGTATTTTTCCTCAATTTCGGCGAGGGCGGATTTCTCGCCCTGACCTCTTTCCATTCGGTCAACGGATACAACGAGACCTACGGGCTCAACGTTTCCCTGAGCCTTAATAATCGGCAGGGTTTCGTTAATAGAGGTGCCGGCTGTTGTAACGTCCTCGATAATAACGACCTTATCGCCGTCATTTATCGGGCTTCCGAGGAGAATTCCGGTATCACCGTGATCCTTAACCTCTTTGCGGTTGGAGCAGTATTTTACATCCTTTGAGAATTTATCGGCTATAGCTATTGAGGCGGTTACGGAAAGCGGAATCCCCTTATAAGCAGGTCCGAAAAGCACGTCAAAATCGAGCCCGAACTTACCCTTAATCGCTTCGGCATAATACCCGCCGAGCCTTTTAAGCTGAGAACCCGTACGGTAAAATCCGGTATTTACGAAGAAGGGAGTTTTCCTGCCGCTTTTAGTCACAAAATCGCCGAACTTCAACACCTGACAGTCAACCATAAATTCAATAAATTCCTGCTTATATCTTTCCATAACTTTACCTCCGTTATTTGTACGCATATTTACACATTTTTACTTATGTACTATAACACAATATGTTGTGGAAAGTAAAGAATTGCAACACAACTGTAATATAAACGTACGTTTTAATTGGAATTTAGAATTAACTATTACAACGCAGTTTTCTAAAAGAAAAAAGCCGGGCAAAAAACGCCGTAAAACGCTGTCTGCCCGACCTACTTATACCGTATTATATAAACTTTGAAATCTCCTCTATTCCCTTTCTTGCGGGAGCATCAGGCTCCTCATCGGGATAACCGAGCGCAATAAGCGCGGAGATTTTTTCGTTCTCCTTAATTCCGATAATTTTTTTGACCTTATTCTCGTCGAAGATACCCATAATAAGAGTGCCTAAGCCGTACTCATAAGCCGCTAAGCAGAACGCCTCGCAGGCAATTCCCGCGTCAAAAGACTGCCAATGCTCACCTTTAGTCGTAGTGGCGGTACCGTCGGGATTATAGCCCGAAATTCCGTCAACCGTAACAAGCGCAACAAGTACCGGCGCGCTGCTTATATTATTCTTATTCTTAGAGAAATTGAGCGTGCCGTTCTCGGCGATATCCGCCTTGACCTTTTCATCAACAACAACATAGTAACGCGCGGTCTGCGAGTTTTTCCAGCTCGGCGCATATCGCGCGCTGTCGAGTATCTTTTCAATAACTTCCCTGCTCACCTTATCTTGCTTATATTTTCTTATACTTCTTCTGTTTTCAATACCGTTAATAAGCTCCATAACAGCCTCCTGAAATTTTTATTATAAATTTATTATACAGATTTTATTTTTAAATTGCAACAGTTCATTTTTAGTGTTATAATAAGCCTTGGAAGATAATTCGCATTTATACGCCTTACCTGCCCGCGGTAAGGTTGTAGGGATTATTTTGCGGGCGGAAAGGCAATGAAAATTATGAAAAAAATATTTGCGGCACTTATATTATTGTGTTTATTACTGACATCTTGCGGTGCAAAATACCCGGGACTTCCGAAGAACGCCGTCGCATTTAAGACGGGAACTTTTTCCGAGGAGCGTGAAAAGAACTCCCACTTAACTTTTGAGTACAAGGGACGCAAGTACGTTTCATACTCGACAATTGAAAAAGCGATAAGCGGCGATGAAATTGATGAGTGTATCGGCTACATTATTCAGGATGAAACGAACTCTTCACTCCCGGATAAAAGCAATACCGACCAAAGAGTTTACACCCTTAAGGACGATAAGAAAAAGAACTACCTTATGGTTTATTATATCGAAACAAGTATGATGAATCAGCCCGAGTTTTTCAGAGCGGATGATACAAGAGGCAAGGATATTTCCACCCCCGATTACATAAGCGAGTCCGAATATGATTACTGGAAATCAGGCGGCTCAAACGTGACTGAAAAATGAAGCTGAGATTACTGAAAGGAATCGTCATAATGATAATCTGCGCTTTTTCACTGTTCGGATTTACAGGGTGCAAAAACGATCCTCCCGTCTCCGGCGGCACAACCGACAGAACCGATTACAACGCGCCTAAGGAGATTAAATCGAAGGATATCACTAAATTTCACGCCTCGTTTGTGCTTTCGGGAGAATGGTCCGAGGGCAAGGAAAACAGCAATTATATTTTTGACGTTAAAGAGGACGAAAACGGCGTGCTGACTGCCTCGGAGGTTACCCTTAAGCTAAGCGAAAAAGCCGATAAAGCTCTGCTTAATTCGCTTCAGAAGATAATCGACGAGCAGAAACTCGTTAAGCAAAACGGCGTTTACAAGGTGACCGCGGGGCTTCCGTCCGAATATCAGGAATGTAATTTCACGGTAAACTACGCCTCGGGCGAAAGCCTAAGCTTTACCGTGAATAATAATCCGCGCGCCGAATGGGCTGAGCAGGTTTACCTAACGTTTGCAAACTGGTTTAATGAAAAAGGCATAAACAATCTAATGCCTCCCGATAAAAAGGGTGAGGTTAAAAACATATCCGTAAGCCTTAAGGAGAACGAAATCTACACCCTTTACAGCTCGATAAAGGTGCCGAAGGAAAAGGCAATAAAAGGCGAGCAGAAGCTCCTTTTTAAGGACGTATACAGCTATAAGGAGAAAAAGACAACAGTAGAAAAATACGCCCTCTACCCCGATGATTACTACGATAAAACTACCGGGATTATTAACAAATACGACCTTCGTCCGTTCGATAAATCCTCGGTGCTTTACGGTACGGGACGTGATATAAAGGAAGATGGAAACACCGACTTTACCGATGATTTACAGCTTCACATCACCTATAAGGACGACAGTCAGTTAAACATCGACACAAGCGATAAAAAGGATATTAAAATCCTGAAACCGCTTATCGGCGAGCTGTTCAAGTATAACGACTCAATATTTAAATAACGGAATAGCTATCAGCGTTGATAACATAAACATAGACACATAAAGAATAATATGCTATAATATAAAAAATTAAAAGGAGATAAAAACATGTCTGATAATATATACTCCATTTCAACAATACAATCACTACTGCAGCCTGTCTTTAAAGCATACAATATAAAAAAAGCCGTTCTTTTCGGCTCATACGCCAAAGGAAACGCCGTTAATAACAGTGATGTTGATATTCTTGTTGACAGCGGTTTAAAAGGACTCGCTTTCTTTGGTTTATTAGAAGATGTTGTCACAGCGCTGGATAAAAACGTAGATATGCTTGATACATCACAGGTGATTCCGGATTCCTTGGTAGATAGAGAAATTGCAAAAAGCGGGGTGCTGATTTATGGACAATAGAGATTTACAGGTGTTGAAAAAAATATCAGACCATATAAGCGCTGTCATTTCATATTGTGAAACATGCAGCTCTCTTGATGATTTTCAAGTAGATTCTATGCGTGTTGAAGCCTGTGTTTTTAACCTTATGCAGATTGGAGAGCTTACAAAAACAGGGCTGTCGAATGAATTAAAATCAGAAATTACAGCCATTCCGTGGAAACAGCTTTATGGTATGCGCAACCGAATTGTGCATGGTTATTCCGGCGTAGATATGAGAATTGTATGGGATACGATTCATGATGATTTGCCTCTATTGAAAGAGGAAATTAATAAGTACTTATAACAAAAGCCCTTAGCTGAGTTCACAGCTGAGGGCTTTAATAGTTATCAGTAAAAAGTTATGATTACGCTGCGCGTAAGTTATGATATGACGCTTACGCGTTCATAGTTGATTTCGCAAAGCGAAATCATTCCCACTCAATCGTTGCGCTGGGCTTCGGGGTGAGGTCGTAAAGAACTCTGTTTACGTTCTCAACCTCTGTGGTGATTCTCTTTGTTATATGCTGTAAAAGCTCAAAGGGAACGTTCTCAACAGTCGCGGTCATAGCGTCCTTAGTATTCACCGCACGGATAATTACGGGGTACGCAAAGGTGCGCTTGCCGTCCTTAACGCCTACGGACTTGAAATCGGGAACCGCGGTAAAGTACTGCCAAACCTTGCCCTCCAAGCCGTTTTTCGCGAACTCCTCACGCAGGATAGCGTCGGACTCTCTTACAGCCTCAAGACGGTCGCGGGTAATCGCTCCGAGACATCTTACTCCGAGTCCGGGGCCCGGGAAGGGCTGACGG
>CAJOFK010000003.1 GCA_905234015.1 uncultured Ruminococcus sp. | reverse complement strand
CTGAAAACGCTTTTTCCTATTTTTTCAACTCCGTTCGGAATCGTAACTGTTTTCAGATTGCGGCAGTCCTGGAATGCTTCGTCGCCAATCGCTTCAATTCCGTCAGGAAGCATTACGGACTGAATATTGGTGCTGCGGAAAACTCCTTCACCGATAATCTTTAAGCTGTCGGGAAGCGTAACGTTCGCTACTTTTTTATAATCATAGAATACATCATCCGCGATTAAGGTCGTGCCAGCCTTAACGGAAATTGAGTCGGACGAACCTAAGCCGCGAATGGCTACAAGATATTTTCCGAGATAAATCCCGCCGTTTTCAATATTCGAGTCGTTTTTATAATAAGCTGTATCTTCTAAAAGCCTGCCAGCGATACTTTTAATACCTTCGGGAAGCGTTATGGCGGAAAGATTTTTACAGTAACGGAAAACGCCCGACTCTATCTTCTCAACGCCCTGCTTGAACTCGACGCTCTCGAGCTCCTCGCAGGAGTCAAACAGCTCTGCGCTTATAACCTTAACGCTGCCGGGAATCGTAACGCTTTTAAGCTTCTCGCAAAGCCTGAACGCGGACTCGCCGATATATACAACGCTGTCGGGAATAGTGATATCCGTAATATTGCAGGATGCGAACGCCGTCGCCTGAATTGTTTTTGTGCCTGCACGGACAGTATACGAGCCCGAAGCGTATGCTTTAACAAGGTGATTGCTGATATAAAGCACCTTATTATCCCAGTTATCCTCGTTTTCATAGTACGCGGTATAACTGAAGGCTTCGTTTCCGATATAGGTAAGGCTGTCAGGAAGCTTAATACTGTTTAACGCGTAGCAATCCTTAAACGCCTTGCTTTCAATAGCTTCAACACCCTCGCTTATCGTTACGGATTCAAGATTGGAGCATTCTTCAAACGCGTAAGTTTCTATTTTTTTTACCGTTTTCGGAACGGTTACGCTTTTTATATCTTTTTCGGAGAACGATTTGTACCCGAGCTTCGAGACTGTATATTCTTCCAAAGTCTCCGGAATAATAAGATTTTCGGCAGAGCCGTTATACTCCGTAATCTCAGCGGTACCGTCATCGAGAAGTCTGTATTCGTAATCTCCGCTCTCCTGTGCGCCCGCGCTGAGCGGCACAATAGTAAATACGCTTATAAGCAAAATTACGGACAAAAATAAACTTACTGATTTTTTTACCATAGGAATACCTCCTTTTACTTATGGGTAGATTATAACATAATAACAACAAAAAACCTGCACAAACTTTAAGCCGAAAAGTTGTGCAGGATGACTATTTATAAAACGTCTTTCGAGCCCGGCAGTCATCACATCTATAAATGAACAGGGGTGCCTAACGGCACCCCTGTTCGTTTATGGTGGGGACTGCTGGACTTGAACCAGTGACCTCTTGCATGTCAAGCAAACGCTCTGACCAGCTGAGCTAAGCCCCCGCGAGTGTATTATAACACTTATTTATTTGCATTTCAATATTTTAATCAACATCTTATTCCGTAAAGCCCGGCGGAATTACGTCTCGGGCGCGGGCTCATCTTTAACCTTCTGAACCTCTTTAGCGAATACGTCGTTGATAGAGCTTTCGGGCAGGTTAAGACTTTCCTGACCGCTTACCGATACGTCGGCAAAGTTATCGAACAGAAGCTGCTTTGCTCTCAGCAGTTCAAGGACTCTCTCGTCAATCGTCTCATCCGCGAGCAGGCGGTGAACAATTACGTTTCTAACCTGTCCCATCCGGTAGGCACGGCTTATCGCCTGATGCTCTATCGAGGGCTTAATCTGAGGCTCGCAGATTATCACAACCGACGCGGACTGGATATTAAGTCCCGTTCCGCCCGCCTGAATCTGCGCGAGCAGTACAGCGCCGTCCTGAGCTTTATCGAATTCGTCGATAATCTCCTGACGTCTTTTAGGCTGAATACTTCCCGTAATCGGCTCAAGACAGAGCTCTCCAAGCGCCTTGCTGACGGTTTCAATTGTATTGATAAAGAACGAGAATACGAGCACCTTGCGGTTATCCTCCTTAGCCTGCTCGCAAATCTGCAAGAGCCGCTGAAGCTTTGAGGAGTCTTCGGGCTCTACGCCGAGGAAGGACACCTGACGCATAGACATATAATTCTCGCTGAGGGCGCTTTCCCTGTAGGCTTTATACTCGCTGCCCGAGATAAGGCACCACTCCTCTTTCTGGATAAGGTCGGGAAGCTCGGAGAGGACGTCCTCTCTCGTACGTCTGAAATACACCGGCGCGATTATCTTCCGAAACTGAGGAGCTCCGGAAAGCGCCTGAATATTTTTAATCTCCGAGGCGATATCGGGACGCAGACAGCCGATAAGAAAGCTCATTTCCTCTACCCTGTTTTCGAGCGCGGTTCCCGTCATAAAGAGGACGCGCTTTGCGTTATCAAGGATATTAAGCAGATTTTTAGTGCGCTTAGCCTGAGGGTTCTTGACGTAATGCGCCTCGTCAACTACGAGCATACCGTACTTAAAGATATCGTTAAGCTCGAATTTTTCAAGGGTTTCGTAAGTAGTTATAGCGATTCCGCCGTTCTGCTTCCAGCTTTCGAGCGACTCGGCGGCGTCCTTTCCGTGAATTTTCACGCAGTTGATATCGCAGAATTTTTCGGTCTCGCGGCACCAGTTTATCAGCACGCTCGCGGGACATACAACCACAAAATGATGTTCTCCCGAGTTCCTCATAACAACGAGCGAGGCGATCGCCTGGACGGTTTTTCCGAGTCCCATCTCGTCGCCGAGGAGCACCCTGCCCTGATTTATTATATATTTTACGCCGAATTTCTGATACGTTCTGAGGTCGCATTTTAATCCCGTTAAATCGAGGGCAACCTGCTCGATTTCCTCTCTCAGCGACTCGCTGAGTCCGGAAGCGGCTTCGCTCTCACCCGCCTTCTGAATCCCGAGCTCCTCAAGAATTGTATAATACTGAGGCGAGTTGCTCTCGAAATCCTTAAATACCTGAGTGCCGGCGCTGAAGCCCGAGCTTTTAACGGCGCTGTATACGGCTTCGACGTCGGAGCTATAGGAGCTTTGAGCGAGATTATCGAGGTAATCGCACGCCTGACGCGCGTTCTCCTTTGACTGAGCACCCGCGAAAATCCATTTCAGCCTGCCCTTCGCAGGTTTTGCGGCGCCGAGGCTCGCATTAACGCCGGAATCGGTTTCAGAATAAATCTTCTCTGCGCGGTCAAATTCCGGCTTCATCAATCTGTAGTCGCGAATCGCCGTAAGAAGCTGAGAATTTTCAAGGCTCTTATCGTCTACCGATAGTCTTATCGCGGTGTTGGCGGCAGCGTTTTTTAATATTTCATCCGAAATCGCCTTAATCTTCTCGGCGGTCTGCCTGCCGATTCCGCTGACGCGTTCGAGGGATGCAACCGAAGCCTTCACAACGTCCGCTATGGTTTTATAGCCTGCGGCGCGCAGCGGAGCTATTCTTATACCCTGCTTTCCGGAGTTCAGCTCCTCGATATCAATATCGGCAAGCGTGTTTTTAACAGCGGAGGCTTGGTAACGCTGAGCCGCTGTCTTTATTTTTTCACGCAGATCCTTCTGCTTCGTTATAATCGAAAGGAGCTTTTTCCTCGCCGCTTCAATTATTCTTATATTTTCTCGTACTTTACCGTAATCAGGCTTAAATTTTTCGCTCATAACATCCTCCGCGGGTGGATTTTTTCTCATTATAACACAATAATTTTTAAATGTCACCGCTTCGTAAAAACTTGGGGTGGAAAAAGTTGCGGCTTCGTGCTACAATTATTACAACGCAGGGCACAACTGAGCGGGATATATAAGGAACGCAGTTTCTTATAAAGCAAGAAAGCGTGCGCACCTAAGTGCGGAGCTTTCGTATATCCATCGCTCGTGCGCACGCAGGGCGCAACTGAGCGGGATATATAAAATGGTTTTTTACTTTATAAGGAACGCAGTTTCTTATAAAGTAAAAAAGAGGCTGTGTTTTTTCACAGCCTCTATATTATTATCCGAAAAAGTAGTCGTTATCCGAATCGCTGATTGCGCCTTCGCCGTATCCCTTGCTTTCGTCGTTATCGGCAAAAACCAAATCGCCTTCCTCGGTATTCATACGTTCCTCGGCGTTTAAATCCGGGTACGCGTCATCCTCGGTAAAGACGAGGTCATCATCTACGGGAACAGCGTTCGGGTTCTTATCATTCTCCTCGTATTCATCAATATCGGTAAAGATCAAATTATCCTCAGCAGGGTCAATCGGCGTGACTTCATCATAATTCTCATATTCATCGGATTCGTCAAACACCAAATCATCCTCAGCAGGGTCTATCTGCTCGTTTTCATAGTCTTCGGTATAGTCCTCGTTTTCGGTAAAGAGAACCTGAGCTTCCATCTCGGTAGTTTCAACCGCATCGTAGTCGTATTGCGCGTTTTCGTCCTCCTCGGTATAATAAACATCATCATTGGTGGTATCCATACCGTCGTCCTCGTTCTCATCGACCTCGGAAAATACTACTTTATCATCCGAAGCGCGGATTATGCGTCCGCTTTCATCGCGCTCGATATTCTCGTCATCACCTGCTTCGATCTTAATCTGCACAATTTTAAATGCTAAAAACACGAGTTTTACGAGCACAAACAGAATTACGCTTATCAGAACGGACCATCCGAAAAGGTTATTTAAAAGATGAACTCGCAGCGCGATATATATATATATATATACGAATCCCACCGCAAGCTCCGCCGCCGTTGCAAGCTTCGGCGCGAATAAAAGCACCGTGAGGAACGCTATCATAGATATCGCCCACACAATTAAAAGCAGATTTCCGCTTAGCCTTACATCAGTCAGAATATGAACCTGTATAAAATTCAAAATCCGCGCGAGAATTACGTTAATCGGGATTACAAAAACCAAAAACGGCAGTATTCTCCGCGCGAACAGAGAGTACCACATTCCCATAGACTGCTTTATATCGTCTACCTTTATTATGAATTTTTCCGCCTTGCCCGGCATTTTTTCTTCAATATTTATTTCATTATTCAGCAAATATTATCACAGCCTTTATTTTATCTTCTCAGGTATTGCGACGATACGGGAAATTCAAAATATGTATCCGGATAAGGTTCTTTATCGAGAGTAAAGTGCCACCACTCGCAGTCCATAGGCAAAAAGCCGTTTCTAAGCATTGAACGCCTTAGAATCATCCTGTTCTCGTACTGCTCCTCGGTAATCCCCTTATAATCGGGGTGGGAAGCTTCGCTGAATAAATCAAACGGACTTCCCATATCAAGTTCTTTTCCGGTATTCATATCAAGCAGGGTTAAGTCCACCGTACTGCCGCGGCTGTGGCTCGATTTCTTAGCGATATAGCCCTTATCAAAAAGCTCCTGCTTCTGAAGTTCAGGGTAAAAATACGGTTTCATACGGATATCGGTATCCTCAATACCCCAGAGCACAAAATGCTTAACCGCACACGCGGGACGATAGGCGTCAAAAACCTTAAGGCGATAGCCCTGCACTATCATTTCGCCGCTTACGGATTTCAGCGCGCGGGCCGCCTCCTTAGTCAGAAGAGCGCACGGCTCCTCATAGCCGTCAATCCTCTCGCCGATAAAATTATATGTCGAAAAATACCGGATTTCCTGAATAATATTCGGTACATAATCCGAAAGCAATACAAATCCCGAAGGATCCATTGTATCGTATGAAATATAGCTTTTCATAAAAACTCCCCGCTTTTAGGCGTTTTATCCGAGATATGTTAAGGCATTTACCGTGCCGTAATCAGTTATAGCCGTTTGAAACTACTTCCCAGCCGTCCTCGGTCTGAGCAAGCCACCATTCATAATCTTTATAATTATGATTTGACTCGAGCGTTTTATCGGTGTTGTTCTTAGGGGAACGGAAATCCATTAAAAACTCGGCAATCTTCTTGTATTTTCCGTCGGGATTCAATTTATTAAGCCACTTGAGGTTTTTATCATTAACAGCCCCGTCGCCGGCATAACGGATACTCTTAAGTTCGCAGCCCTCAAAGGACGCAAATTTGCACTTTATGGTAATTACCGCTGCTTCCAAATCCTCTTTGGAATATATACCGGATTTACCGTAGTCGATATCTACCTTAGCGCCGCTTGCGGTACCCAGGTATTCTTCGAGAGTAATACCCTTTGAGGTAATCTTTTTTGCGGTGTCAACGTCGTCAAGATAACGGATATGCCAGGGCTCGTAGCCGTAGCCGGTAATATGCTCGCTGCCCTTAAGGTAACGAAGGATAAACCCGTAGTCGGAAAGCTTATCGTGGATTTTCGCCCAGATATCGGTATACTTAATCATATCCTCGTTTTCAACGATATCTTTGCCGTCGACAATAAGGTAAAGGTCTAACGCAAGACCTGTATGATGCTCGGAATAGCCGGGAGCGGCAACAGTTTTAAGCGCGTAATCTTTACCGTACTTCTTTGTGAAATCATCCATAATTCTCTGCTGCTCTTTTACGCTTCTGCGTGCGGAGTCGAGGTCAACGGTGATTCCCTCTTTTTTAAGCGCCTTTTTAAGCTTAAGATAAGCATCATAAGCTTTTTTCTCAACCTCAACCTCATCTTTAATTGAGTTTGTCATTTTAACGGTTTTAAGGTTCTTTTCCCAATCCGAGGGAAGTTTATGCGTTTTATTAACAAGCGCCATATAGTCGATACCGTCGACCTTAGCCTCACTTGAAGCTGCAGTGGCAGCATCAGACTGTTTTTTCGAATTATCAGAACCGCAGCCGGCGCAGGATACGGAAACTATTCCCGCCATAACAAGCGCCAAAATTGAAACAAATACCTTTTTCATAATATCATCCTCCTGAACAGGTTTAATTATATCATACAGTTTTATAAATGTCATCAGTTTTGTTAAAAAATCCGGCTCAAAACTCTTTGCAGGTTTTGAGCCGCGTTTTAACTTATTAGGCTGTTCTCTTTATGTTTTTATCTTTATCTACGAAGAGTGTCATCTTCTCGTATACCCATACCTTATCGGACATCTTGTACTTAAGAGTGAAGTGGTTGATTCCATAAGAGGTGCCGACGAGCTTAAAGGTGTATTTATGAGTATCAAAATCGTACTTGCACTTGATTTTTACGTTTGTGTTGTCTGTCTTATATGTCCAGTCATAACCCTTTGCGGTTTTGCCGGTTCCCTTAAAATAATAAGCCTTCGCGATCTGATTAAGCTTTGTTGTCTTTTCGTGAATCTGATAAGCCTCGGACTTCTGAGACTGATGTGCCTGAGCGCTTCCCTCATAGCTTACCGCGCCCGCCTTAACGGAGCCGATGATTGCTGCGGAGGATGCCGCGATGATGATTGCGAGTACCGCTGCGATTACAGTTTTTGAAATTGTCTTTGTGTTTGTCATTTTAATTATCTCCTTTATCTATTTAAATTATTGCTTCTTCCGGACCTACCGTAGCGTCCATTATTTTTTCAAATAATCTTCTGAGAGCGTTTTTCATTTTGTTCTTCTCCTTTTTTTCGGGGGTGTTCCCTTGACTGTGTCTATACTATATCAAACCGACTACAACAAAAGTACAACAAATTTTGTTGTTTTTTAAATTTTTAAAAATTGTTTTAAAAAAGCAAAAGCGCCGCGGGGGTTCCCCGCGGCGCGCAGCTTGTTGATATGTTAAATTATCAGTCGTCTAAATCTCCGCCCATTTTCTTAAGCGAGTTAATTGTGATTTTACAGCCGGGCTTAACGTGCTGCATTATGAACTTCATAATGTTCTCCGGAACGCCTACGCAGCCGCCTGTGTATGTGCGGTTAACTCTGTAGCAATGGAAGAAGAACGCAAAGCCCTTTTCGTACTCGCACTCGGAGTTGTAGCCCATATTCAGTACATACTGATAAGCGTAGTCGAAATCCGAGATATGCTCGCTGTTTTCGGTATCGAGCTTCGGAACGTCCTTGATATTTACGAGCTCGTTGAAGTTATACTTTTTATCGCCCGACCAGTAGTAGTTTTCGTCAACCTTAGTATACTCCATCTGACATCCGGGGTTGTCGGCAAGGCCGAAAGCCTTGTCGATTGTGAAGGTGCCGACGGGAGTATAGCAATCGTTGATATTCGCGTCGCCGAGACCGTCAAGGCCGATAAATCCCGGAGTAGCGATAATCTGCTGCCATTTACCGTTTTCGTCCTTTTCGTGCATAGTAACATATGCGGTAGTCTTATCAACGCCCGCAACAACAATAAGCTGCTCTGCGTCCTTTGTCGCGTCGAGCTTAGTTACCCACTTCGGCGACTCTCTTACCTCCTGCTTAGTGAAATACAGGTCGTCGGTATTTTCGTCAGCCGCAGCAGCGGTTGTCGCGTCGGTCTTTGCGTCGGATTCCTTCTGCTGTGAACAGCCCGTAAATCCCGCAAAAATCGCTAAAAGCATTGTGCAAGCCAGAACAACAGCAATAATTGAATTCTTTTTCATAATTCCCATAGCCTTTCCGCCCACAAATAGATATTAAAGTTCCAAACAACCTTATCGTGGGCGGATAAGGCGTAAATGGAAATTCAGTCTATAATTCGACTGACATTAAGCTTTAAAGCTTTGGCTTTTCGTATTTGTTATAATAATACTCCATCGCAAGGTCGTTATTACCGACAAGCTGGAGCATACCGCCTGTTTCCCAGCGGAGAATTTCGCTCTCCTTATAGGTTTCGTTAGAGGTTTTATAAGCGGCGTTAGAAACAACGTGAATTTCGGGAACGTCGTTTTCCATAGCGTACTTCATAAACTCCGCCTCAAACAACAGCGAACCCCACGCTATATGATAGCTGCTGCTTATTATCGCCACGGAATCAATCTCCGGGTATTTTTTCAGCACTATGCCGTATGAGAACTCGGCGTTCTGCGCGGTGGTAAGCGACTTGTTTTCTATAATAAGCCTGCTCTTTTTAAGACCGTGCCTGATAAGCCAGTCGCCCATAAGCCCCGCCTCGGTAACCTTTTTGTTATCCTTAGCCGTTCCGCCGCCCGTGCAGATAACGTATGCGTTTTTATACTGCTTTGAGCACGCGAGCGCTACCTTGAGCCTGCCTATAAGCTCGTCCTTCATCGTGCCGTCGTCGTTGAGCTCGAATCCGAGTACAACCAGCGCGAGATTATTTTTTTCGGAAAGATTATCGGGGAGCTTATCAATATTGACCTTCAAATCCGTATTAGCATACTCCCAGTAATCCATTATGTTCTTCCAAAGCTCGCCCTGCTTGCTGTCGATATCGCTAAGCTCATTCAGAAGCTCGTCGACCTTTGCGTCCGCCTGTTTATCATAACAGCCGTGATATGTGACGATATCCTCGATCACGGCGTTCGCCTCGCGCTTTTCGCATCCGATGAAGCACATCGCCGCCATAATAACTGCTAAAACAAGCATCAGCGCTCTTTTTGATACAGTTTTCAATTTAATACCTCCCCTGCGGATAATTACAAATTTATTTTACCGCACCACTCAGATTTTTTCAAGATAAATTCTTAAGGTTTTACGACGATTTTGCTTAAACTTTTTTAAAGAATGAGTGTCCATAACATAAGTCCGTTATGAACACTCAAACTGGTCGAGGTGACAGGACTTGAACCTGCGGCATCTTGGTCCCAAACCAAGCACTCTACCAAACTGAGTTACACCTCGTGGTTATTTAATTGTGGTCGCTGTTGTGGTCAGTTATGTGGTCAAAAACGTTTTCTGACCGAGGTTTTGGAAAATCAATCATCCCCGAAAGCAAGGTGTTATGCGGAGTTAAGAGGTTATGGAAATCCTGCCGAGTACGAAAGCGTATATGCTCCCAAACCAGGCGCGCTACCAGCTGCGCTACACCCCGAGATATTCCTTTTTTACAGCCCTATAATTATATAGCAAGCACATTTAAAAGTCAACACTTTTATTCACGCGCGAAATGTGGTATCATACAATTCAGGAGAAACAGATTAACGGGAGTAAATATGAAGCTTAATAAGATTGACAACGGAAACGAATTTGACTTCGGGCGCGTTTCACGGGAATACTCAAAATTCAGGGACATCTACCCCGAAAGCATGTACGAAAAGCTTATATCCCTCGACATCGGCAAGCCCGGTCAGGAAATCCTAGACCTCGGCAGCGGCACGGCTGTACTGCCGATCAATATGAGCCGTACCAGAGCGCATTTTACCGCGACCGATATCTCCGAGAATCAGGTAAATTACGGCAGGCAGCTCGTCCGCGAGAAGGGCATTTACAACATTGATTTTAAGGTGTGCAGTGCCGAGAACACAGGCTTTGAGGGCAACAGCTTTGACGTCGTGACGGCGGTGCAGTGCTTTCATTATTTCAACGCCGATAAAGCGGCTGACGAAATCAGTCGCATACTGAAGCCCGGCGGGATTTTCTGTAAAATCTTTATGGACTGGCTTCCGTATGAGGACGAGGTTATCGGCGAAATGGAGCGCCTTGTGCTGAAGTACAATCCCGATTGGAGCGGCTGCGGATTCAGAGAATTCAAATACGAGTTCCCCGAATGGGCAAAAGGGAAATTTGAGATTGAAACGGTTTATTCCTATAACACAGCCCTCGAATTTACAAAGGAGCAGTGGATAGGCAGAATCATAAGCTGCCGCGGAGTAGGCGCGAGCTTATCGCAGGATAAGATACGTCAGTTTGAAGCCGAATATCGCGGACTTTTACGCAAATACAGCGAACCGCTGAAATTACTGCACCAGATACATATTGAAAAATACATAGTAAAATAAAAAGGCAGGCTCACTATATTAGTGTAAAATAATCGGAAAAAAATTTCAAAATATTTCTAAAAACATTATATCACAATGACTTTCCGCTATGTGCGCAAATTTCACTACTCAAAATTGTATATATTGACTACGCAAGAAAGCGTGCGCTATATCCATCGCTCGTGCGCACGCAGGGCGCAACTGAGCGGGAAATATAAAATGTTTTTTTACTTTATAAGGAACGCAGTTTCTTATAAAGCAAAAAAGCCGGCTCGTTTGAGCCGGCAGTTTTATGTAAAAATTATTTATTGAAGATTGACATAATATCGTAGAAGGTATCGTCGTCATCGTCGTCGGTATTATCCTTCTCCTTAGGATCGTCCGTATCAATAAGAACGTTGTCGTCGTCAGCGGGATTGAAAGCCGCCTTACCGTCGGCGTTAAAGCCGGTAGCGATAACGGTTACGCTGATAGCGTCGTCCATACTCTCATCGATTACGGCACCCCAGATGATATTAGCGTCGTCGGAAACCTTATCCTTAATCATTGTGGAAGCTGTATCGATATCCTCGAGGCTGATATCGGGAGAAGCGGTGATGTTGATAATAACACCCTTAGCTCCGTCGATAGATGTCTCAAGAAGCGGGCTGGAGATAGCTGCGTCGGCAGCCTCGATAGCCTTGTCCTTCCCTGTAGCGAAGCCCATACCCATATGAGCGTAGCCTGCGTCCTTCATAACCGAGGTAACGTCCGCGAAGTCGAGGTTTACGATACCGGGAACGAGGATGAGGTCGGAGATACTCTGAACACCCTGACGGAGAACATCGTCGGCGATAGCGAACGCGTTCTGAAGAGTAATCGGAGTATCGGAAACATATTTTAATCTTTCGTTAGGAACGATAATAAGTGAATCTACGCAAGCGGCAAGCTCCTGAATACCCTGCTCAGCCTGAGCCATTCTGCGCTTACCCTCAAAAGCGAAGGGCTTAGTTACAACCGCCGCTGTAAGAATACCCATATCCTTAGCAATCTTAGCTACAACGGGAGCTGCGCCGGTACCTGTACCGCCGCCCATACCTGCGGTTACGAATACCATATCGGTATCCTTTAAGAGAGCCGCGATTTCCTCTTTGCTCTCCTCGGCAGCCTTCTGACCGATTTCGGGCTGTGAGCCTGCGCCCTTACCCTTAGTCAGCTTCTCGCCTATCTGAATAGTCTGAGATGCTTTTGATAATCTGAGAACGTGGTCATCGGTATTGATAGCGATAAACTCAACGTTTTTTACCTCCATGGTAACCATTCGGTTAACGGCATTTCCGCCGCCTCCGCCGACACCGATTACCTTTATAACAGGCATATACTCACTTTCCATTTCTAAAGCAAAAGCCATTTTTACTTCCTCCTTACAATTTCATCCAAAATCATAATCTATTTAGATATTAAGTACAAAAATCAACTACTTTAGCCTATCACATTTTTTCTTAAAAGTAAATATAAATTAAAGAATTTTAACTAAAAAGACAAAAACTAATCACTTTTTAAGCCATTTTATGGCATTTTTGTTACTCCTGAGGCTCCTCGTAAGAGTTATCGCCGCCGTCGTAGTCGTTTTCTTCGTTATCATCACCATAATTATCCTCGTTTTCGTCGTTTTCGTAGTCGCCGTTATCCTCATTATCCTCGTTGTTTTCGTAATTTTCCTCGTCCTCGTTGTCTTCGGGGGCGGCAGTTGCCTGAGTTATCGGCGCGACATAGGTTGTCCTTACCGAGGTAGGTTCGGTGGTGATTTCGGTAGCAGGCTGAGTAACGTCCTCATCCTTATCCTTTATACTACCCTCTTTGAAATAGGATTTTCTCGTTTTATCACATTTTGAAACATTAAGGACGCCCTTAATCTTTCCGGTTTTATTCGGGTCGAGCTTTTCGTTTATTATAGCGAAAGCAGTCCTGAGCTTATAATCAATAGACTCGGGAAGCCCGATTTTTATTTTAATGCGGTTATCGTATGTAATTGAAATATCGGAAATCTTCCTGATATTGATTTCGGTAATTTTTTCGTAGTTGTTTTTCCTGATACAGGCGGTGAGCTCGTCGAGCGCCTTGGTGTAGCGGTCGTCCTTAAACTCGACCTTATCGCCGATTTCGGTTGACTTAAGGCTCGGCGCAATCATCGAAATCAAGCCCTTCGGCTTTGAGGCTACCTGCTCAAGAAGAATATTTTCGTCGCTGACTATATAATACAGCCCGTCGGTTTTAAGCGAATATGAGGCGGTCGCGTTCTCGATATTGATAACGATCGAATTCGGGAGCTGGAAATTGATTGACGCCGACTTGACGTAGGGCAGGCTGTCCCGTACCGCGTTTTTATCGCCGAACATCGAGGCAATAAAGATGTTGTCGCCCTCGCTAACCTTAGCGAGTCTTATAATAGTATCGTTGGCGTAGTACTGATTACCGCGCACATAAATATTTTCCGTCTTAAAAAGTACCGTCAGCGACAGCACGATTCCGACCGTCAGTACGATTGCAATAATCGAAACATACGCGAAAATCTTTCTCGCGCGGCGCTTGGCGGGTGAAATCGGCTTAGGGATTCTCTTTCTGCGCTCTCTGCGCTGCTTGCGCGCCTGTTCCTTCCTTACCGCAACCTCATCGGCGTAGAAGCCGTCCTTATGGTCGGTTGCCTCGAGGTTTCGTACTCTCTTATCGGTCTCCTTCTCGATTATATCGGGAATAGACTTCGGCCGTCTTTTTCTTTTATCCTTTTTTATATCCTTACGCGCCTTTGCCTTATCCGGCTCGCGGCGCTTTTTAATATCTCGGTTATCTCTTTTTTCCGCAGGTCTTGCGTTTCTTTCGGGAACGTTTCTGTCCTGCGGAGGTCTTTTAGGTCTTCTCTCACCCGATACGCTGTCAACCTCTATGCGCTGAACGCGTACGTTTTCGTCCTGCGGAACACGCCTGCGGTCGTTTTTATCGCGGCGGCTGTAATCAACCGCGCGCTCGGGCTTTCTTGCTGTGCTTCGGGGGTCGGGTCTTTGAGGCTTATTATGGGCGCTTTCTGCCTTTCGCGCCTGTTTGCGGGCTTCTTCCCTGTACTTAGCGGCTTTTTTATCGAATTTTCTATCGAGCTCCTGCTGCTTTTTGCGCTGTTTTTCGAGCGCCTTAAGCTCCTTCGGGCTGAGCTGCCGCCTGCGCTTAGGTCTTCTTTCGTCCATAATTTCACCCCTTTCCTTACAGCTTTCTGACGTCCGCCCCGAGCGAGCTTAAAACAAGCTCAAGGCCGTCGTATCCCCTTTCGAGATACTCTATGCCGTTAACCTCGGTTTTATCCTCCGCTCTCAGCGCCGCTACTATCAGCGAAGCGGCTCCGCGAAGGTCGGTTGCCTCAACTCTCGCTCCGTAGAGCTCATTTACTCCGTTCACGACGGCAACCCTGCCCTGAACGTGTATATCCGCCCCGAGCCTCATAAGCCCGTCGACGTGTTTAAAACGATTTTCAAAAATATTTTCGGCAAATACCGTGGTTCCGCCGCAAACCGCCGCGACTGCCATAAGCAGCGCCTGAGCGTCGGTCGGGAAGCCCGGATACGGCATCGTCCTAATAAGCGGTACCGCCCTCAGTTTTTGAGGAGCGCTAAAGCTCATATCGCCGTTTTTAAATCCGGTTTCACAGCCCATTTCCTCAAACAGCGGAATAATCGAGCTGAGATGGTTTCGGATAACGCCGCGAAGCGTTATCTCTCCTGCGGTAATCGCCGCGGCTGCCATAAGCGTCGCAGCTTCAATTCTGTCGGGGATAATATCGTGAGAAGCGCCGCTTAGCTCCTGCACCCCGTCTATTACAATCACGCCCTCACCCGAGCCGTAGATTTTAGCTCCCGACTCGTTAAGGAAATCGCATAAATCGCAGATTTCCGGCTCGCGCGCCGCGTTTATTATCGTTGTTGTACCCTCGGCGAGAGCCGCCGCAAGTATTATGTTCTCGGTTGCGCCTACGCTCGGGAACGAAAGGTTAATCTTAGCTCCCCTGAGCCCCTTATCGGCTTTACACTCAATTACGCCGTGGCGTTCCGAAATTTTAGCGCCCATTTTGCGAAGCGCCTTAAGATGTAAATCAATCGGTCTCGGACCGAGCTCGCATCCTCCGGGGAAGCTTAGCCTCGCTCTTCCGGTACGCGCAAGAAGCGCGCCGAGAAACACGATTGAGCCGCGCATTTCACGCATTAACCTCTCGGGAATCTCGCTGTCTGATAGATTATCGCTTTTCACAATCACGGCTTCGCCCTGCTCTTTAGCCTCGCAGCCTAAAAAACGCAGAATACGAAGCGACGCGTCAACGTCCGAAAGCCTCGGACAGTTAAAAAGAACATTCTCGCCCTTAGTGAGAACCGTTGCGGCAAGTATCGGCAGCGCGCTGTTCTTAGCGCCCTGAACCTCCGCCTCTCCGGATAATCTTTTTCCGCCGTTAACAATGAAACTCGACACCGAAAGCACCCCGCATAAAATATTTACCAATCATATTTTATGGGGAGATAAGAAATGTGTTACCCTATCGCTCCGGTAATCTTCTTTATAATCGAGTAGATTCTTTCGTTGGCGTCGATAATCGCCATCTTGCGGGCGTTATCGGTATACTCCCTGAGCTTTTCGGGATTCTGAAGCAGGCTGTCCGCCTTCTCGATTAAAAGCTCCTCGGTTAAATCCTTCTCCTCGATAATCTCCGCCGCCTTATTGTTAACAAGCGCCATCGCGTTATGGAACTGGTGATTTTCGGCAACGTTCGGGGAAGGAATAAGTATAGAGGGCTTTCCGAGAGCCTGAATTTCGGAGAGGGTAATTGCTCCCGCTCTTGAAATTACGAGGTCGGCAGCCGCCATACAGGTCGCCATATTATCAATATATTCGCGCACATCGAGATTCGGGCAAGTGCGGACGTCTACTCCCCTATCCTTAATATAATCGGGGAACCAGAGTCCGTTTTTGCCGTAACCGTGGATATGCTGGTATTTTCTGTCTTTACCGCTTCGGGCTATAAGTCCCGCTACGCCCTCGTTAATCTTACGCGCTCCGAGAGAGCCTCCGAACGAGAGAACAACCGGACGCTCGTCAAGCCCGAGCTCCTTACGCGCCGAGTCCTTATCGGCAGCTATAATTTCCCTGCGGACGGGATTTCCCGTAACCGCGAAGCTGCAATTTTTATCAAAATACTTCTCGGCGTCCTTAACCGCGAGCATAACCTTCTTCGCGTTTTTGCCGAGCATTTTATTAGTAACTCCGGGATAGGCGTTCTGCTCGTGAATAATAGTAGGAATACCCATCTTGGCCGCAGTCCTGAGCACCGGACCGCTGACGTATCCGCCGGTACCGACGCAGATATCGGGCTTAAACTGCTCGATAATCTTACGCGACTCCTTAGATGAGGAGAAGGTTCTCTTTACGGTGAGAACGTTCTGCTTTACCGCCGCGGGAGTAAGACTGCGCCTGAATCCGCTTATAGTGATAAACTCCATATTGAAGCCCGCTTTAGGTACGAGTTTTTCCTCCATACCTCCGCGGTTTCCGACAAAGAGGATTTCGGCGTTTTTATCCTTTTCTCTTATATATCCCGCTATAGCAAGCGCAGGATTGATATGACCGGCGGTTCCGCCGCCCGCAAAAAGTATTCTCATATTTTAAGTCTCCTCATCAAACTGTGTATTCCCTCTTTAAAAAGTGATATCCCCCGCACGTTTGGTTCTCTCTCAGGTTTTGGAGGCTTGGGAAAGGTTCTGCGTTCGACTATTAACTATTAAGAATTCAACTAATTATCCGTCCCGCCGTTAATGTTGGTTTCCTAAAAATATAAGTTATCCAAAGGCGGAATCGGCTATCGGGGCTCCCGATTACTGCTTTTCGATATTTGCCGTTCGTGAAATCGACAGGATAAGACCCATCTGCGCAAGAAGCATAATAAGCGAGCTTCCGCCGAAGCTGAAGAACGGCAGCGAAATACCGGTATTAGGCAGCCAGTCGGTAATAACCAGAATATTCAGCACAACCTGCACGCCTATCTGAGATGAAAGTCCTATTCCGAGCAGCTTGCCGAAGGTATCCTTCGAACGAAGGCTCAAAGTAATTCCTCTCCATACCAGCAGCGCGAAAATAAGAAGTATAATCAGCGCTCCGATAAATCCCAGCTCCTCGCAGACAATCGCAAAAACGAAGTCGTTCTGAGGCTCCGGCAGGTAGAGATATTTCTGCCTTGACTGACCGAGGCCGAGACCGAAAAGTCCGCCCGAGCCGATTGAGTACAGAGAGTTTCTCGTCTGCCAGGTAGTCTGCCACATTTCCTCGGTAGTATATACGAGCGCCTGACCCCAGCCGTCCATTCGCTGCATAGCGTATGTAAGCACACCGGTTACCCACGCGCCTATAACCGCTACTCCGAGCAGTATCGCGCCGATAACAAGGTATTTAACCTTCATTCCGCCTATATAAAGCATAATAATCGTAAGTATCGCTATAATTACGATACCCGAATAGTGAGGCTCTAAAAGCAGCAGCGCCGCGGTTGAGCCGAAAATCAGTATTCCGGGAAGAACGCTGTATTTAGCGTACTGCATTTTATCGTAATAAAGGCTTCCCCAATGGGCAAAGAACAGGATTATTGCGAATTTCGTAATCTCGGACGCCTGAATATTTACGGGGCCGATTTCAATCCACCGGTGAACGTTACCCGGAAGCACAAGTACAATCATAAGCGTAATATACGATACGCCCAGTAAAATCGGCGCGAGCTTATGAAGCTTGTTATAGTTAAAGAACGAAATACCTATCATCGCCACTATTCCTATAACCGCGTAAATCATCTGACGGCGCACATAGAAATAGCTGTCGTTAAGCTTATAATAAGCGGACGGATAACTCGCCGAGAACATCATTATCATTCCGATAATAACGAGCACCAGCACCAAGAGTAAAAACGGAAGGTCAATTCCCATTCCCCGTTCAAATAACGGACGGCGTATCTTTCGCTTACTCTTGCGTCCGGACTTTTCAACGGGAGCGTTTTCCCTGCGCGCACGTTGTCTATTCACTTTTTCATCATAGAGCCGGTTTACGTCTGCACGACGCATTACCTCAACCTGTGGCGCCATTTTCTAGTCTCCTCGTCAGTCCGTGCAGTTCCTGTTTGAAATATGCTGTCCCCCTGACCTTAATGCCTCTGTCAGGTTTTTGATAGTACATACAGGTTCCGCGTTCGACTATTAACTATTATCTATAAACTATTAATTAAACTCCGAAATAAACAAGTAAGAATGAAACAATTCCGAAAACAACCGTTACCGCGCTGAAAACGGAAACAATCTTAACCTCAGACCAGCCGCACATCTCGAAGTGATGATGAATCGGGCTCATTTTAAAGAGGCGTTTTCCATGAGTAAGCTTAAAATAACCTACCTGTAAAACGACCGAGCCCATCTCGCACAAATATACAAGTCCGAGCGGCAGAAGAAGTATCGGCATATCAATCGCGAACGCCAGCGCGCACACGATTCCGCCTAAGAACAGCGAGCCGGTATCTCCCATAAATACCTTTGCGGGGTGGAAATTCCATACGAGGAAGCCTAAGCATCCTCCGGCTACGGCAGCCGCCATAAAGGAAACTCCCATCAAGCTCACTAAGCTCGCGATAAGCATAAAGAAAATCGCGACGAAGAAGGTGAGCGAGCCGTCAAGTCCGTCGATACCGTCGGTAAGATTAACGGCGTTAACAATACCGACAATTACAATCGCGGAAATAATATAATAGAACCATCCGAGGTCAACCTGACCTACGAAGGGGATGACAGTAGTTGTTTTATATCCCATAAATCCGAGTACAGCGAGATACGCTATCGTAACAGCGAACTGAAGCACGAGCTTCTGGACAGCGGTAAGACCTAAATTACGCTTCTTAACAACCTTAATATAATCGTCGATAAAACCGATTATACCGTGGCCGAGAGCGAGTCCGAGTCCTGCGAATACGAAGGTTACGCATCGTGAGGGGTCGAGCTGATAAGCTCCCACAAAGCTGTTTCCGAATACAGCGTAAAGAATAACGCTTACCGAGGTAACTGCGGTAATACCGATAATAAACATAATACCGCCCATTGTCGGGGTTCCCTGCTTATCCTTATGCCATGAGGGGCCGATATCGAGTATTGTCTGGCCGAAGTTTACCTTATGAAGAAACGGTATCAGAAATTTACCTATCAGCGCGGTTATCGCGAATGATAAAAGCGCGGATAAAAATGTCCATATTCCGAAAACTGTCATCTTTTAGTCCTCCTCTTTTTTATTGTCCTCGTCCGTCAGTGCGGTTTTCCCGGCAGAAATGTCAGGATTTACCGCAAAGAGAGACATCCTTAGAATTACAATTGAAATCAAGAAAGATTTTAATTCGGATTACTCCGATTAGTCGTGAACAACCGAGCTTCCGGAGAATTCCACGGTGATAACCGTGCCGCGCGGCACGCTTTCGCCTGCGCTGATGCTCTGAGAGCTTGAAACCGCGCTCGAGCTTGCCGTTACGCCGGAGAAGCTGATATTGAGTCCTGCGGACGCGGCTATTTCATTAACGGTTGATACGGAATAACCGACCATTTCGGGTACGGTAACCTTTTCTTTCTTGGATTCCTTATCGGTATAGAGCACAACGTTTCCGCCTACGGGTATCTTAGTTACAGCGGAAGGAATCTGAGCGATAACCTTCTTGCCGCTGCCCTTAACGGTAGTCGTAAAGCCGTCCGCCTTAGCCTGCTTCTGAGCCTTTGATACGGAAAGTCCGACATAAGAGCCGGTAACGGTATCAACGTACTGTTTCTCGCCGTTTGAGTATTCCGCCTGAATTTCAAGGTAAGGAAGAACCTCGCTCATAATATTAACGAATACCGGGGCGGAAACCTGGCTTCCGTAGTAGGAAGCGCCTCGCGGAGTATCAAAGAAGATAAGACACGCAAGCTGGGGCTTATCGGCGGGAGCAAATCCGCAGAACGAGGCGATATAATCCTCGTAACCGCTTTGAGACTGACCGATTTTCTCGGAGGTACCGGTCTTACCGCCTACGCGGTAGCCCGCGATATAACCGTTATTAACGCCGCCCTGAATAGTATTCCTCTCAAGGAAGTTACACATTTTCTTACTTACGGCGGAGGAAATAACCTGACGTTTAATAGTCGGCTCGGTATTCTTTATAACGTTTCCGTCCGCGTCGGTAATCTTCTGAACAACATAAGGCTGAACAACCTTACCGCCGTTAGCTACCGCCGCGCACGCGGTTATCATCTGAATAGGAGTAATCGAGAAGTTCTGACCGAACGAGGCAACCGCAAGGTCTGTTGCGGACATTGATCCGTCCTCGTTAAAGAACAGGTCGTCTGATTCACCGGGAAGGTCGATTCCGGTCGGCTCGGAGAACCCGAAGCCCTGATAATACTTATAGAACTTATCAGCGCCTACCCTCGAGCCTATCTCGATAAACGCGGGGTTGCAGGAGTTCGCGATCGCCTGGAAAAGATTCTGGCTTCCGTGACCTGCCTTATGGTGACAGTGAATTGTATGGTCGTAAATTGTAGTCGAACCGCTGCAATAGAAGTTTGAGTTCTCGTTAACAACGCCCTCGTTGAGCGCCATTGAAGCGGTACACATCTTAAATACGGAACCGGGGTAATATGTATCGGCAATAGCCTTATTACGCCACATGGCTCCGAGCGCCGCGCTCTCGGCCTCGCCGCGTTTCTTTTCCGGCAAAGCCTTTATAGCGGCTAAGTCCGCGTCCGATAAGTCGTAGGGCTTATTGAGGTTATAGCCGTCGGCCGTAACCATAGCCAGTATCGCGCCGGTATTAACGTTCATAATAATACAAACGCCGCGGTTTACTACCTCATTATCGGCAAGACCTTTTTTCATATACTTTTCCGCCGTCGACTGAATCGTTTCGTCAATCGTAAGCGTGATATTGTTTCCGTCCTTAGCCGCAACGTTCTGCTCGTACTGGAACGGCATATCGGTCTGGTTGGCGTTTCGGGCGGTGATAATTCGTCCGGGAGTACCGGTAAGGTACTTATCGTACTGATACTCTACTCCCTCAAGTCCCTGGTCGTCGGAACCGGTAAAGCCTATTACCGAGGAAGCAAGGTCGTTATACGGATAATAACGGCGGTAATCGTCAAATAAGGTTATAACGTTGCTTAAGCCCTTATACTTATCGTTGATTTTTTCGCAGAGCTTAAGAATTTTTTCTCTTTCATCGCTCTCGATTTTTCTCTTAACAACTACATAATAGGTTTTAAGCTTTGTTTTTCTGTAGATATCCTTATAATCCAAATCAAGAATCTTCGAGAGATTCTCGGCTACATACACTCTCTGCTCCTTGTTTTCCATATAAGCGGGAGCCATAATAACCTTCCACACGGACGCGCTCTGCGCTAAAACCTTACCCTTAGCGTCGTAAATCGTACCGCGCTTGGAGTTTACGGTTGTATCAACAAGCTGCTGCTCAACCGCTTTTTCCTGCAGATACGAGCCCGATACGAGCTGCAGATATCCGAGTCTTACGGATACGGCTCCGAAGCCCAGCACCAGAATAAGCAAAATAAGTATAGTGGTTCTCATTCTGAGCAGCTGAGACGCGCCTTTTTTAGCGCGGCTTTTGCCGAATTTTGCCATACAACCTCTCCTTTCCGTAAATATACCTATATAATATATAGCCAAAATAAGAGTTAAGATTACACATCTCAACTCTTATTCACACATAACATATTTATTAAGTTAACCCGAATGTTATGACCAAAGTCCCGTAACCGCGTCAATAATTTTCTGGAAGAAGTTTTTATTAACATCTCCTGAAATTTCAGCCTTATCTCCCTTAGAAAGGGAAACAAACTCCTTCTGAACATTTTCCGCCTTACTCATTCCGAGCTTATTCTTAGCGTAATTTTCGATATCGGTTGTAGAATGCTTGGACTGAATAGCCATCTGGGTCTGCGTATATGTACTCTGAGCGTTGCTAAGCTCAGCTTTCTTAGTGATAATCTGCTGGTTGAGCTCGGTGAGCTGAACTTGTCCGATAATAATCATCGCTACCGCGAACGTAATAACCGCGCCTGCAACAGCGCCGATAAAGAGCTTAAAGGGGTTGTGCTTTCTTCTGCGGATTTTAACAATCTCGTCCTGCGGTATAGTTACAACTTTATTTTTAGTATTTTGTGTTTTTTCTTCAGTTTTCTTTTTAGGAAGCTTCTTCGCGGTACTGTCTTTAAAAAGATTAAAGTCGTACGCAGTGCTTCTGTTGTCGTATGTTAATGTCATATATCTTACCTCAACGGTTATCTATCATACACCAAAATTGTCGTCGTATATTTCTTTATAGTAAAAATATTACAATTTTTTAATTTTTCTTTGCTTTCGTAACGTATTTTTCGGGAATTTGTCACTTATTCAATACTGAATATTGTGATTAGCGACCTGTTTTTACACAATCTGTAGTGGTTACGGCGGTTGTTGCACTCTTTACATTTCTGTTATATTTTACTACAGATTGTAATAGATGTCCACCCCATATCAAGTATTTTCAATGATTTTTCGGCAAATTCTTAGTTTTGCACTCCTGGAACGCGGATTTGTTGATAATTCTTGTTGATTTGCCACAACGGGTTTACGGGTAATCAACTCAGCCTTGGGTTTATTACCGCAAACGCATACCGGAAAATCCTTCGGGCAGGTACATCCGCGGCACCAGTCAGCCATAGTCTGCTTAACAATCCTGTCTTCAAGGGAGTGAAATGTGATAACGGCGAGCCTTCCGCCGGGTGCAAGAAGCTCAAAAGCGTCCGAAAGTCCGCTTTTCAGCGCGTCGAGCTCGTGATTTACCTCGATTCTCAGCGCCTGAAAGGTCTTTCTTGCGGGATGTCCGGCGCGTCTTACGCGCTCCGGAACGCTGTTTCTTATAATCTCGGCAAGCTCAAAGGTAGTCTCGACGGGCTTTTCCTCACGGTATTTTACAATACCCTTCGAAATAGAATCAGCGTATTTTTCCTCGCCATACATATATATAATCCTTGAGAGCTCCTTCTGAGACAGCGTATTTACCAAATCCGCCGCCGAAGGTCCCGACTGAGACATTCTCATATCGAGAGGAGCGTCCTCGTGAAAGGAAAATCCGCGCTCAGCGGTATCGAGCTGGTGAGACGATACGCCGATATCAAGCAGAACTCCGTCCACCTGACAGATTCCCCTGTTATTGAGGAGGCTTTTCATATCGGAAAAGTTGCCCTTTATAATGATTGAGTTTTCATTATCCTTAAACCGTTCTGTAACGACTGCAATCGCGTCGGGGTCCTGATCGATGGAAATAAGCTTTCCGAGTCTCAGTCTTTTAAGAATTTCCGCGGAATGACCCCCGCCTCCGGCTGTTCCGTCAACATAAATTCCGTTAGGCTTTATGTCGAGCCCGCCGACAGCTTCGTTAAGCAGCACGGGAGTATGAGAAAATTCCATAACCTTCCCCTTTACAGAATGAGCTGACTTAACGCCGCTTCGATTGTTTCGTCACTTGTTGAAATCATTTCGTTGAACTTTTCTTCGTCCCAGATTTCAATACGGTTGTCCATACCTACTACGGTGGCAGTTTTTTCAAGACCCGCCGCCTTTCTCAAATTCGCCGGGATAGAAATTCTTCCCTGCGAATTAGGAGAAACCTCAACGGCAGTCGCAATAATCCTGTATTGCAGTTTGAACGCGTCGGACGCATTCATTTGCTTAATTTTTTTCCTTAAACCTTCAAATTCGGGGATAGAGATCACCTGAACACAATCGAAAAAGCCTCTCGAGATATAAAAACTCTCTCCGAGCTCTTCCCTGAAACGAGACGGCAAAACAATCCTTCCCTTGGAATCGATACTATGTGTAGTAGTTCCTAAGAACATCTTGCCACCTCCTAATCATAATAATACAACTATTGCCACAAAGTGGATTTAATTACCCACTAAATGACACAAATTGCCACCGTGTAACCATTATACATTATCAGAAACGAAATTGCAAGAAAAAAGTTACAGCATTTTTACTAAATATCACCCCTTATTTTTTGTTAATTTCCACAAAAAAAGACACAATGCCCGAAAATCGGACACTGTGCCGTTACAAAGTGTTAATTTTTCACTTCAATCCGAAGCATTAGCTGTAACTTTTAGCTCAGAAGAAATGGTAAAACATATTTATTAAATATATTGCAGCACCGGCTACTGCCGCTGCAAACACAAAAGCAAATATAACCGCAAATATAACAAAACGAGATTTAATAGAGTTTTCACCCTTTGAAACTCCTTTATTGTCAGACTGCGGCATTTTCTTAACGGTCTTAATCTTATTCGTCTGAGTATTCTGCATTTTATCAGCACACGCAAGCGCATCTGTCTGATTTATCAGTCTTTCATGAAAGCTTTCAAGCCACTTCAAATCCTCAAATTTACAATCTTCACATATTGGTTCATGGGCAATCTGATTGCGAATCCATCGCACGCGCTTCAGACTGCGATAAGTATTATCCCAGTCGGGGATCCTCATTCTTATAGTTATGGGAGTCTGGTCCATTAATTCGATATATGTGTTTACGCCTTTTTCAGAAGACAGAATATCTTTGCAAATGGCGTCAACCCTTTTAAATTCTTCGAGAAGCTCTGTTTCCAATTTATCCATTTTGCGCTCCGTTAAAAATGGGAACAGAATCTGTTAAACCGGTTTCTGTTCCCATAATTAATTATATTTGTTTTTATTTCTTAGCCTGCTTGAAGTTCTGGCGTGCCTTGCGGATATCCTGGCCGATTGCGTTAATATCCTTAGTGCAGGCTGCAATTGCCTCGTCGGTATCCTTCATCACCTTATCAACGAAGTTGTTGGCGGCACGGGTAATCTCGTTAGCCTTCTTCTTAGCGTCGGCAATAATCTCGCGTGCCTGAGCCTCGGCAGCATGAGTAATCTCGTGCTCGCTTACCATAACCTTGCGGCGCTCCTCAGCCTGACGGATAATCTCCTCGCCGTTTGACTTAGCCTCGGCAATAATCTGCTCGCGGTCAGCCACGATATTCTTAGCCTGACGGATTTCACTCGGAAGAGTGTCTTCAATCTCGTCGAGAATATCAAAAATTCTCTCGCCGGAAACAAGAACCTTCTTGTCCTTAGAAAGGGGCATAACCCTTGCGTTATTTACCATGTCCTGTAATTCTAAAATTAAATCGTCTACTCTCATGTTCTTTCCTCTCCATTATCTAAAGATTTTAACCTGTTAAGTATTTTATCATGCACGCACTCAGGCACAAATGAACTGATATCTCCGCCTAAAGCCGCAACCTGCTTCACCATACTCGAGCTTAAATACATAAACTCCGAGTTACAGGTCAGGAATACGGTCTCAAGCTCGGGATTCAGCTTTTTGTTTGTGAGAGCCTGCTGAAATTCATATTCAAAGTCCGACACCGCCCGAAGTCCTTTGACTATAGCGGTGATGCCCTGCTCCTTAGCGTAGTTCGCAAGGAGTCCGTCAAATCCGACAATCTCAACATTATCGAGCCCCGCCGTTGCCTCGCGCAAAAACTCAATTCTTTCCTCAGTAGTGAAGCTCGGAGTTTTAGCGGCGTTTCTTAAAACGCCTACCACAACGCTGTCAAACATTTTCGCGGCTCGGGTTATGATGTCGATATGGCCGAAGGTAACGGGGTCGAAGCTGCCCGGACAAATAACCTTTTTACCCATACAAAACTTCCCAAACGTTAAACATAATCACTATGTCGATACATAGATACCTTTATTTTACCATAGTGTTTCTGTCTGTCAAGCATAAATTCGCCATATTTTTCGAAAATTTCCTCTTTTTCAGGATTTTCTACGATAATTATACCGGTTTTTTTCACCTTTTCAACAATCTTAGGCATAACCTCCTGCAAAATACCCGTCGAGTAGGGCGGGTCTAGGTATGCGATATCGAACGGCTCGCTCACCATATCAAGATATGAAAGACTGTCGGCGTGAAGAACCTTTGCCCTATCATAAAAACCTACGTTATTTAAATTTTTTCGTATAATGTCAACGGCTTTTCTTGAACTGTCTACAAAAACCGCTGATTTAGCGCCGCGGCTTAAGGCTTCTATACCCATCTGGCCGCTGCCTGCGAACAGATCTAAAAACACCCTGTCCTGAATATCAAACTGTATCGCGGAGAAAACCGCTTCCTTAACCTTATCGGTAGTAGGGCGTACGTCGGCGCCCTCTAAGGTCAGAAGCCTTCTTCCTCTCGCCTCACCCGTTATAACTCTCATTTTTTATTCTCCTCGTCACCCGCGAGCCGCGGGAGCCAATTCCGCCTTTAGATACGTTCAATATATCGGAAAACATCATCAACGGCGGATTTTAATAACATATATTCTTAACCTTAAAAAACTCTTAAGCAGAGCCAACAAATTAATACCGTCGGGCAGAAACAGTATTAAGCTGTTTCATTATTTCTTCACGACCTATAACTGAAAACTGCCTACCGAGAACCGGGAACTGTCTTTAGTTATGAAAGTAATTAAATACCTTAACCGCGCTGTCGTGAGTCATACGCGGACAGTTTTCGAGCTCCTGCAAATCGGCGTTTCTTATATTTTCAATCGTTCTGAAATTTTTAAGAAGTGCCTTTGCCCTTACCTCGCCGATACCCTCAATATCGGTAAGCGAGCTCTTAAAGGTCTTGTTCTTTCTTCTCGTGCGGTGGTAGCCTATTGAGAAGCGGTGAACCTCGTCCTGCATTTTACTTATAAAGGTAAATACGGCGCGCCTTGAATTTATCGTAATCTCTCCGCCGGAGCCGGTAATAGCCCGCGTGCGGTGGTGAGAATCTTTAACCATTCCGAAAATCGGCACATCAACGTTATGCTTTCCGAGCACCGGCTCAACAGCCGAAACCTGACCTCTTCCTCCGTCAAGCAGGATAAGGTCGGGCAATCTTCCGAAGCCCTCGCCGCTGTCCTTGTTTTCCTCGTACTCGGTAAAGCGCCTGTCGAGAACCTCCGCCATTGAGGCGTAGTCGTTCTGACCCTCGAAGCTCTTTATCTTAAACTTTTTATACGCGCTTTTAAGAGGCTTTCCGTTTTCATAAACCACCATACCCGCAACATTTTCGTCGCCGGCGTGGTTTGAAATATCGTAGCTCTCGATATACGCGGGGATTTTTTTAAGCCCGAGCAAATTCTTAAGCTCCTCTAAAACGGAATACTCGCGCGAGGTTCTGCCCTTTAACTGCGCGATTACCTCGGCGGCGTTTTTACGGCACATACTCACGAGCTGAGCCTGCTCGCCGCGCTGAGGGCAGGTTATATATACCCTGCGCCCGAGCTTATCGGTTAGCCATTTTTCAACCGCTTCCTTATCCTCAAGCTCACGGTCTAAAGTGAGGCTGCGCGGAACCTTGCGGTTTAGCGAATAGTAATTCAAAATAAACTGAGAAAGCTCGTCGTCATCGTCCATCGGCGAATTAACGACAAAATTTTCGTGGTCGTAAAGCCGTCCGCCCTCAAAGCGGAATATCTGAAAGCATCCTCTTTCGTTATCGGTAAAGTAAGCGATAACGTCCTGGTCGGGGACGCTGACGGAAACAACCTTCTGCTTATCCGCCATTTTTTTAACAGCGTTAATCTTATCGCGGATTTCGGCAGCCTTCTCAAATTCAAGATTATCAGCCGCTTTTTCCATTTCCGCGGTAAGCATTTTAAGCGAGGCGGTGCTTCCGCCCTTAAGAAAATCGAGCGCCTGCTCGACGTTTTCATTATAATCCTTAAACCGAACCTTACCCGTACAGGGTGCGGTACACTGCTTTATATGAAAATTCAGGCAGGGACGCGCCTTGCCGAAGTCCTCGGGGAATCTGCGGGTGCAGGTCGGCAGTTTAAAGATTTTATTAGCCTCCTCCACCGACTGCTTAACGTAAAAGCTGTTTTTATAAGGCCCGATATACAGAGCGCCGTCATCCTTTTTCTGAAGCTCATAGGTTATCCTGCGCCATTTTCCCGGACTTACTCTGATATACGAATAGCCCTTATCGTCCTTAAGCAGAATATTATACTTAGGGGTATGCTGCTTTATAAGGCTGCACTCAAGTACAAGCGCCTCAAACTCGCTGTCGCAGATAATATACTCAAAGTAATCTACGTTCTCAACCATACGCCGAACCTTCTCGGGGTGATTGGCCTGAGAACCGAAATACTGGGACACACGGTTTTTAAGCGCCTTAGCTTTTCCTATATATATAATTTTACCGCTTTTATTGTGCATAATGTATACACCCGGCGAAAGCGGAAGCGCCATAGCTTTTTTTCGAAGCTCTTTCAGTTTCTCCATAATCAGAAAACCATATATAAAATTTATACAAAAAAGAAAAGGGCGGTACTACCGCCCGTTAATTCCCTGCTTAATTATTAATCGGCAAATCCCGACTCAACGAGAGCTACAAGACCGTCAACAGCCTCCTGCTCATCAGCGCCGTCAGCGATAATCTTAATCTCTGTGCCGCCGATAATACCGAGCGAAAGTACGCCGAGAAGGCTCTTAGCGTTTACTCTTCTCTCTTCCTTTTCAACCCATACGGTAGACTTGTATTCATTTGCCTTCTGAATAAAGAAAGTTGCAGGACGAGCGTGTAAACCCGCCTTATTTTCAACTAAAACATCTTTAACGTACATAATTAAACCCTCTCTAAACTCCTAAAATATTAAAAAGTCATACCACTCGGGCATTTCCACAATACATATTATAGCATCTTTTTCTTCTACGTCAACACTCCGAAATCAATTTTGGATTTAATAATAATTATCTTAGTTTTAGACATTTTGCGTTTGTGCAACTTAACTAAATTTAATCAATAGTGTGAAATTAATATTAAATACTTCCGTTAGAACAACGTAATTTTTGGGTAATTTTGACGTATTTACGGCATTTTAACCGTCATCCGGCATAAAGTCCGCAAGTATCCTTTTATCGTCCTCGGAGAGCTCCTTTTCCTTAAGCATATCGGGACGTTTTTTCGCGGTATTTATAAGGCTCTGCTCATAGCGCCAGCGGTCAACCTTAGCGTGGTCGCCGCTGTATAGCACGGGAGGAACCTCAAGCCCTCGCCACTCCATCGGCTTAGTATACTGAGGATATTCGAGCAGTCCGTTAAAATGACTCTCCTCGGTAAAGCACTCGTTATTTGAAAGCACCCCCGGAGCCATCCTCGCGAGCGCGTCGATAAAAACGAGCGCGGGAAGCTCGCCGCCCGTAAGCACATAGTCGCCGATTGAAATCTCCTCGTCGATAAACTCGTCGATAATACGCTGGTCAACGCCCTCGTAATGACCGGCTAAGACGCAGATATTATCAATCTCCGAGAGCTCCTTAAGTCTTTTCTGAGTGAGAGTTTTTCCCTGAGGCGACATACAAATGAAATGCGGTCTTACTCCGCGCTGTTTTTCGATATCCTCAAAGCACAGCGCAATCGGCTCGCACTTCATAAGCATACCCATTCCTCCGCCGTAGGTTGTATCGTCGACACGGCGGTGCTTATCGAGCGCGTAATCGCGCAGCTGATGACATTTTATCTCGATAGCCTCGCTCTTTTGCGCGCGGCCGATAATGCTCTCGCCGAGCACCGTCTCGCACATCTCGGGGAAAAGGGTTATTAAATCAATTTTCATCGTCAAAAAGCCCCTTCATAGGTCTTATCAGCACAACGCCCTCGTCAACATTTTTCTCAACAACAACGCTGTCGATAACGGGAACGAGGTATTCCTTACCGTCCTTTTTCACGGTGTAAACGTCGTTCGCGCCGGTTTTAAACACATCGGCGATTTCTCCGTATTCAACGGCATTATCGTCAGCGTCGAGCACCTTACAGCCGATTAAATCCTGCACGAAGTTTTTTCCCTCGGGAAGCTTAACGTCGTCGCGGTTGATATAAAGTATCTTGCCGCGGAGCTGTTCAGCCTTTTCAACGGTATCTACGCCGCTGGCCGTCATAAGTACGATATTCTTATGAGGACGGCATTTAACTTTTATTTTTTCGGCGCCCTCGTCAAAATAAAGCACCTTGAAATCCGTAAGAAAATCAGGGCTGTCGCTCCACGGATTAACTCTGAGCTCTCCGCGCACGCCGTGAGTTCCGACGATTTTTCCGACTTCCAAAAACTGTTTTTTCATATTTATACCTCAGCTTTATTTTTTAAATAATCTTCTCTTAAAATCGCGTAACGGGCTTCATCGCATATGCCCTGCATATTTTTACCCGCCTGACGCGCCGTGCCCTCATAGGAAAGCCCGCATTTTTTCATAACGTCTCCCGAATGAGGATTCCGGGGGTCGTGCACAGCGTCAATACGATTCAATCCTACTTCCTCAAAAAGAAAACGGATTACTTCTTTAAACGCTTCGGTCATTATGCCTTTATGCCACCAGTTATAACCGAGGCAATATCCTATTGAAGCGGCTTGCGTATCCTCTCTGAGCGATACAACGCCGATTGAACCGACAGGCTCGTTAATCTCTTTTAAAACTATTTTCCAGTCATAAAAATCGAGGCTGTGCTGACTGTCCGTAAGATATTTATGATATGTTGATTCAAGCTGTTCAACGCTCTCGTAGGGGGGCCACGTCAGATATTTAGTTACACGCTCATCCTTAGCCCAGTTTTCAAACATCGGCTTTGCGTCGCCCTCGAGCGTTTTCCGCAGTATTAATCTTTCGGTTTCAAGCGTAACGGTACCGAGATGTTTCATTTTACCAATCTTTTCTTTCCTTAAAAAATCATATAATCGTTCGGTTTCACTTCACAGGCTGAACCGTCAAGCGAAAACCATAAACCGGTATCGCTGTTATTCTTAATGCTGCTGCCGGTTATTTCGGCTTGATTCATTGCCTGTAAATACTCGATGATTTCAATTGTCGTCATAGGGAGTATATCGTTGCGGGAGGAGATTTCTTTAAATACGCTCTCAAAACTATCCCACATATCTTCCGCGTCAAGGTCGTAGGAATGACCTCCGACTTGAAGCAAAGCAAGCTCCTCTTCGGATGCGATAAACTGCCGTACGATATCATCAAATGAATTACGGGGATGAAATATCGTTGCTTTCCATTTATAGAAGTCATTTTGCAAAGTGAAAGAACGGCTTTCTTCCGATATACGCGCATAGGAAAAACCGCATTGCTTTACGCAGCTTTCAATCAGCCCGCTGTAATAATGAAACGGAACGGCAAAGCCTTTTATCTCTCTCTTAAAGAGCTTTTCGAGCTTATCCTTATCGGTTTTAAGCTCATAGAGGATTTCGGCTTCGGACAGGTCATCCATATACGGGTGAGTGAGCGTATGACAGGCTACTTCGTGGCCCTGATACAGCGGCGCCGCCTTATCCTTTGAAAGGCGCTTTACAATACTGCCGTTCTTATGCGTCCATTCAAATTCGCTCTCCATTAACCCAGAATTAAGGTTAAAGGTTCCCTTAAGATTATACTTGTTAAGCAGTTCAACAAAACGAATATCCTGCAGCACACCGTCATCAAATGTGACATTAAATGCTTTCTCTTTCCCTTTTGGATACAGTTTACGAATCATAAGCTCCTCAAATTCTACTTTCAATATCAAAACCATCTGTTTGCAAATTATTCTATCACGAATTAAATAATATAGCAATTATTAATTTTTCGAACTTCACTCTTTCCGCTTAGCCCTTAGCCCTTTGCCCCGGAGGCAGGAAAGCGTGCGCACCAAAGTGCGTGCGTTTTCTTCAGCCGTCGCTCGTACGCAGGGCGCTACTGAGCGGGCAATACAAATCTTTTTTTACTTTATGAGAAACACAGTTTCTCATAAAGTAAAAAAACCCGCCTCTGAGGGCGGGAATTTTTTGAAGTCTTAGTCGATTTCAACCATTACCTTCTGCTCGTTTCTGACAGCGGCAGAACGTGCGATTGTACGGATAGCCTTGGCAATTCTGCCCTGCTTACCGATGATGCGTCCCATATCATCCTCTGCAACGTGGATGTGGAAAACGATAACGCCTTCCTCGTTGGGAGCGTCTTCTGTAACTGTTACTGCCTCGGGATCTTCTACTAAACCCTTAGCGATAATTGTAAGTAAATCCTTCATTATAAAATTCCTTTCCATTCTTTACTATGCGGTATAACCGACTAAAATCAGTCTATATAACCGTTCTTCTTTAATAACGCCTTAACGGTATCTGTGGGCTGAGCGCCGTTAGCAATCCACTTTTTAACAGCTTCGCCGTCAACCTTGAACTCTGAGGGGTTCTTTAAGATATCGTAAGTACCGATCTCCTCGATAAAACGTCCGTCACGGGGATATCTTGAGTCAGCTACTACTACACGGTAGAAAGGAGCCTTCTTAGCGCCCATTCTTCTGAGTCTGATTTTTACTGCCATTATTAATTCACCTCCATTTTTTAATATCCGCGTCAAGTTAATACGCGAAATTCTATATAAAGCATATATTACATATGACTATTATAGATTAATTACGAATTATTTAGAATCCGGGGAATCCGCCTCCGGGGGGCATTCCCGGCATATTCATAGCGCGTCTTTTCTTACCCTTGCCGTTAAAGCGGCGCATCATCTTCTGCATATCCTTAAGCTGCTTTAAAAGGCGGTTAACCTCCTCTACGCTTCTTCCGGAGCCTGCGGCAATTCTGCGCTTACGGCTTGGATTTATTAAATCGGGCTTAGACCTTTCCTCGGGAGTCATCGAAAGGATGATTGCCTCCGTCCAGTCAAGCGCCCTGTCGTCGATATCAACGTCGTCAAGCTTATTTCCGAGACCGGGAATTTTTGAGAGGATTCCCTTAAGCGGTCCCATATTTTTTATCTGGCGGAACTGGTCGAGAAGGTCGTTGAAGTCCATTTTATTCTGCATCATCTTCTTAGCGACTTCCTCAGCCTTTTTCTCGTCGAGCTTTTCCTCCGCCTGTTCAATAAGCGTAAGAACATCGCCCATACCGAGAATTCGGCTCGCCATACGGTCGGGGTGGAACTGCTCTAAATCCTCGAGCTTTTCACCCGTACCGGCGAACTTAATCGGCTTACCGGTAACCTTCTTTACGGAAAGCGCCGCACCGCCTCGGGTATCGCCGTCGAGCTTAGTTATAATAACGCCCGAAATCTCAAGAAGCTCGTTGAAGCTCTGAGCAACGTTTACGGCGTCCTGACCGGTCATTGAGTCGATAACGAGAAGAATCTCGGAGGGATTTACCTCGGCTTTAAGATTCTTAAGCTCATCCATCAGCTCCTCGTCGATATGAAGACGGCCGGCGGTATCGAGAATAACTACGTCGTTGCCGTAGTCCTTAGCGTGCTTAATCGCTTCCTTAGCGATTTTAACGGGCTTATCCTGCCCCATTTCAAAGACCGGCACTCCCGCTTTTTCGCCGACAACCTTAAGCTGTTCGATAGCCGCGGGACGGTAAACGTCGCACGCAACGAGAAGCGGCCTGTGGTTCTGCTTCTTAAGCATTACCGCGAGCTTTCCGCTGTGAGTAGTTTTACCCGAGCCCTGAAGACCGCACATCATAATAACCGTAGGCGGATGAGAAGCAAACTCAATACGGGCGGTTTCGGGACCCATAAGCTCCGTAAGCTCCTCGTCTACGATTTTAATAACCATCTGAGCCGGAGTAAGGCTCTCCATTACGTCGCTGCCTATAGCGCGCTCGGTAACCTTAGCCGTAAACTCTTTAGCAACCTTATAGTTAACGTCAGCCTCAAGAAGCGCTAAACGCACCTCGCGCATAGCCTCCTTAACGTCCGACTCGCTTAATTTACCTTTATTTCTCAGGCGCTTAAACGCACCCGACAGCTTTTCGGATAAACCCTCAAAAGCCATAAGCACACCTCTATTCGTGCAAAGATTCCGCAGTTTCGATAATCTGCCGTACTAACTCTTTATCGTATCGGTCGTAAAGCTTTTTCGACAGCTCCTCGATTTTATAAAGCCCTTTTTCGGTTTCCTGAAACCGTTTTAAAAGCCCGAGCTTTTCCTCAAAGGAGTACAGGCTTTTTTCGGCTCTTTTAATCGAATCGCGCACACCCTGACGGGTGATACCGAGCTGATCGGAAATCTCCGAGAGCGACAGGTCGTCGTTATAATAAAGCTCAACCGCCTGTTGCTGGACTTCCTTTAAAAGCTGACCGTAAAAATCAAACAGCAGAGAAATCTCAATATTTTTTTCCAATTTAACTCCGCCCTTTATAGGTATGTGTAAAGCAAAATTCTTTACAGCAGTTGCTATTATAATATAAACCCCTTTGAATGTCAATACCTTTTACCGCAATAATACTAAACAAGCGGTGTATTGGTGTTAAAATCACGACTTTTTATATCTTTATATCACTTTTTTTATACTTAAAACAATTTTTTTAGCAAATATCATTTAACAATGTCAATAATTATGTATATTTTTACCTCCACAGAGAGAATATTTTACACAATTATGCACATATCCTACAAAGTTTTTAAAATCATAACATTAATATTAAATATGACTTTATTTATAAATGTATTTATGGTATAATGTTGCCAATATTGTTACCAAGTATGATATAAAGGAGAATTGCGTTACGGAAAACACCTTCAGTATCGGAAGAACGGAGCACGCGGTCGCGCTTTTCGGCAGCTTTGACGAGAATATTAAGCTCATCGAAAGAGAGTTCAACGTTAAGATAACGGTTCGCTCAGACGAGCTTAAAATCAGCGGCGACGACGAGAACGTTTTTAAAACCGGCAAGGTTCTCGAGGCGCTTATGCACTTCATAAACCGCGGCGAAAATTTAAGCGAGCAGAACGTACGCTACTGTATCGCTACGGTTAAGGACGGAACCTCCGACAGCTTCAGAAATCTCGCCGATGACTGTATCTGCATTACCGCAAAGGGTAAGCCGATAAAGCCTAAAACAATCGGTCAGAAAAAGTATTGCAGGGCGATTTCCGAAAACACAATCACCTTCGGCGTAGGTCCCGCGGGAACGGGAAAAACATACCTCGCCGTTGCTATGGCGGTAACCGCTTTCAGAAGCAAGCAGATTAACCGTATCATACTGACGCGTCCCGCGGTTGAGGCGGGCGAAAAGCTAGGCTTTCTTCCCGGAGATTTGCAGAGTAAGGTAGACCCGTACCTTAGGCCTCTTTACGACGCGCTTTTTGATATGCTCGGGGTTGAAACCTACCATAAGTACGTTGAAAAAGGTAACATCGAAATCGCGCCGCTCGCATATATGAGAGGCAGAACACTTGACGACAGCTTTATTATCCTTGACGAAGCTCAGAATACTACTAAAGAACAGATGAAGATGTTTTTAACAAGACTGGGCTTCAACAGCAAGATGGTAATCACGGGAGATATCACTCAGATTGACCTTCCTCACGGCGCTAAAAGCGGACTTAAAGACTGCTTAAGAATACTTCGCGGTATCGACGATATCGCTCAGTGCAGCTTTAACGAAAAGGACGTTGTAAGACACAGGTTAGTTCAGGATATTATTAAAGCTTACGAGAGAAACGAGGCGAAACGAAATGACAGAAAATAAAATCAGAGTAATTATCACCAACAATCAAAAGGCAGTAAAAATCCCTACAGGTCTGAGAATGCTTATCAGGCGCTGCTGTCACGCTGTGCTTGAGCTCGAAAAATTTGAAGGTCCTGCCGAAATCAGCGTAAGATTTACCGACAACGAGGAAATCAGAACCCTTAACGCTCAGTACAGAAATATTGACGCGGCTACGGACGTTTTATCCTTCCCGATGGGCGAGAACGGTCAGTATGACATCAACCTCGAAACAGGCGCTAAAATCCTCGGCGACGTTGTCATCTCAATGGAAAAGGCCGTTGAGCAGGCTAAGGCCTACGACCATTCGCTCCAGAGAGAGGTTGCGTACCTGACAGCTCACAGCGTTCTTCATCTTCTCGGCTACGACCATACCGAAAAGATGGAAAAGGTTAGAATGAGAGAAAAAGAGGAGCTCGTTATGAACCAGCTCGGTCTTCCCGCTTCCTCAAGCTATATTGTCGAGAGTTGAAATCGCAGCTAAAGAGCTTCGGCTGTGCTTTTTGCGGAATCGGTACCGCCTTAAAAGATGAGGGACATCTGCGGTTTCATCTTGTCGCCGCGGTTTATGTTATCGCGCTCAGCTTTTACTATCGGCTCAGCGCCGTTAAATGGGCGGTTTTGCTCATACTTATCGCGCTTATAATATCCGCCGAGCTGATTAACTCGGCTCTCGAGCGAATTTGCGACCTTATAACCGGCGAGTATGATTTAAGAATAAAGCATATTAAAGATATCAGCGCCGCCGCGGTGCTGGTACTCTCCTTCGCGGCAGTCGCGACAGCGTTTTTCTTCTACTTTGACGTTGATAAAATAAAAAGTCTCTTCCTGTATTTTTTTAATAACCCGATACTGTTGATTTTATTAATCGTATCCATTATAATATCGGTAGTGTTTATATGGGCGGGACCGACAGGAATAAAAAATTTTTTCAGTAAAAAGTCGGCTTAACGCCGGCTTTTTTTAGCGGCTAGTAGCTAGTGGCTGGTGGCTGGTGACTGGTAATTAGTATCTAAGGAGAAGAAAATGGGAGTAAATAAATTTAACGAAAATAATAAATCCGCTTTTATCGCAATCGTAGGACGGCCGAACGTCGGAAAGAGCTCTCTCTTAAACCGCTTACTCGGCGCGAAGGTCGCGATAGTATCAAGCAAGCCTCAGACTACGAGAACGAGAATTACCGGCGTGCTTACCGAGGGCGACGTTCAGCTCGTATTCGTTGATACCCCGGGTATGCATAAGCCGAAAAACAGCCTCGGTAAATATATGGTGCGCTCCGTTAACGAAAGCGTCGGCGGAGTTGACTGCTGTATGCTCGTTGTTGAGGCGGATAAGGAGCCCGGCCCTGCCGAGAAAAATCTTATCGAAAAATTCAAGGCGATGGAAATGCCCGCAATTTTAGCCATAAATAAAATAGATATGCTTAAGGAAAAGGACGTCCTTATGAAGCAGATTTTAGCCTACAGCTCGCTTTATGATTTTGAGGCGGTTGTACCCGTATGCGCCGCCGACGGAAACGGACTCGACGCGCTTAAGGACGAGCTCAAGGCGCAGGCTATGGAGGGCGGTCACTTCTTTGAGGACGATACCCTCACCGACCAGCCCGAGCGAGTGCTCGCGAGCGAAATGATAAGAGAAAAGATTTTAAGGCTTTGCGATAAGGAAATCCCCCACGGAATAGCCGTCGTAATAGAAAAAATGCGTATGCGCGAGGGCAGGGATATCCTCGACGTTGACGCTACAATTTACTGCGAGCGCGAAACTCATAAACGTATATTAATAGGAAAAAACGGAAGTATGCTCAAGAAAATTTCAACCTACTCAAGACAGGATATGGAAAACTTCTTCGGCTGCAAGGTCTTTTTGCAGACCTGGATTAAGGTAAAAGAGGACTGGCGCAACAGCGTTCAGCTTATGCGCAACTTCGGATTTGATGAAAACGATTTTCGTCAATAAACAGATTTTTAAAATTTTCCAACTATAACTTCCGCTTATACGCAAAAAATATCCAAGGGTGATATTATGAACGATATTGACGCTTGGAACGCTTTCTGGTACAGCGGAAGAATTTACGACTATTTGATATATAAAAGTATTCATAACGACAGAACGGAAAAACTCTTTCCGGAGAATAAGAATGAAGTTTATAACCAACGGACTGATAATCAAAGAACAGAATATAAGGGAGAAGGATAAGCTCGTCACCGCACTCACCGAAAGCCACGGAGTGATTAAAGCCTTCGTTCACGGAGCTAAGGATATAAAAAGTCCTAAGTCCGCCGCGACTACGCTTTTAACCTACTCGCGCTTTACCTTTCATAAGCAGAAGGAAACCTACCTTATAGGCGACGCGAGAGCTCAGAAGATTTTTTCGGGGCTCAGAAACAGCATTGAGAATATGTATCTCGCGCAGTATTTCTGCGAGCTTGCCTCTGCGCTCTGCCCCGTTGAGCAGGAAGCAGGCGGTCAGCTCAGGCTGATTTTAAACGCGCTTTATCTGCTTTCGGAAAACAAGCGGGAGTATACTCTCGTCAAGCCATGCGTTGAGTTGAGGCTTATGTGCTTTTCGGGATATATGCCGGATATAATGATGTGCTGTGAATGCGGAGAATACGAAAAAGACGTGATGTGCTTTCTTCCTAAAACCGGCAGGCTTATATGTAAGGACTGCTGTGAAAAAACGGAAAATACCGATTATAAAATCAACTTAAACCGCAGCTGTCTTACCGCAATGCGGCATTGCTGTTATTGCGAGGACGAAAAGCTGTTTTCATTCTCGCTGCCGGAAAACGACCTTAAAACGCTCAACTTCTGCAGCGAGGAATACATAAAATTAATGCTTGAACGTGATTTTAAAACACTCAGATTTTTAAAAGGACTGCTGTAAATGGACAGACATTATAAGGCTCTTGAGCTCGATAAAATTCTTAATATGCTTGCCGATAAGGCTTCCTGCGCGGAGGCTAAGGAGCTTGCGCTTGAGCTTAAGCCCGAGTTTAATCTTCAGAAAGCCGTACATAATCTTCAAATGACTGACGACGCTTATGTGCTTATAAACAAGTTCGGAGCGCCCTCATTCGGAAATATGGAAAACGTCGCAAACGAACTCAGGCGCGGAGAAGCCGGCGGACTGCTCTCAACAAAGGAGCTTCTGCGTATTGCCGAAACGCTGCGCATTATAAGAGGCGTTAAGCAATGGCACAGCAAGTGCGCCGGAGTTCAAACCACCCTCGATATGCTCTTTCAGGGGCTTGTTACAAATAAATTTTTAGAGGATAAAATTCATTCCTGCATTATAAGCGAGGAAGAAATTGCCGACAACGCCTCCCCCGCTTTATCCGATATACGCCGCAAAATCCGCGCGGCAAGCTCAAAGGCTCGTCAGGTGCTCGAAAAAATCGTACACAGCAGTACATATCAGAAATATCTTCGCGACGCAATCGTCACCCAGCGCGACGGAAGATACGTCGTTCCGGTAAAGGCGGAGTGCAGGGGCAGCGTTCCCGGACTGGTGCACGATACGAGTTCAAGCGGTCAGACGGTGTTTATCGAGCCGATGGGCGTTGTACAGGCTAACAATGATATCAAAGTGCTTCTCTCAAAAGAGGAAAGCGAAATCGAGCGTATTCTTTTTGAGCTCTCCGCAACCGCCGGCTCATACGCCGACGTTATCACCGGAAGCTATAAGTGCCTCGTTGAGCTGAACCTTATTTTCGCTAAGGCGGACTTAGCCTACTCGATGAAGGCAACTCTCCCCGTACTCAACGACAAGGGAATTATCGACCTAAAAAAAGCGCGCCATCCGCTTATCCCCGCGGATAAGGTAGTGGCGATTGACGTAAATCTCGGCAAGGACTTTGACACCCTCGTTATAACCGGTCCGAACACAGGCGGTAAGACCGTAACGCTTAAAACGATAGGACTGCTAACGTTAATGGCGATGTGCGGACTTATGATTCCCGCAGGCGACAACAGCGAGCTCTCGGTATTCAGAAAGGTTCTCGTTGATATCGGCGACGAACAGAGCATCGAGCAGAGTCTCTCGACCTTCTCGGCTCATATGACAAATATTATCGGTATACTTAAAAGCGCAAACCGTTCCTCGCTCGCGCTTATAGATGAGCTCGGAGCAGGCACCGACCCGGTAGAGGGCGCTGCACTTGCGATTTCAATTCTCGAAAAGCTCAGGGAACGCGGCGCGAAAATCGCCAGCACAACCCACTACGCGGAGCTTAAGGAGTTCGCTCTCAGAACCGAGGGAATTGAAAACGGAAGCTGTGAGTTCGATATAAAAACGTTAAGACCTACCTACAGGCTTTTAATCGGAGTTCCCGGAAAGAGCAACGCCTTCGCGATAAGCAGGCGCTTAGGTATGGACGAAAATGTAGTTATCCGCGCGCAGGAGCTCGTAAACACCGACAGCCGTCAGTTTGAGGACGTTGTAACAAAGCTCGAAAGCCGCCGCCAGAATCTTGAAAAACAGCTTGAAAACGCACGCCTTTTAACGCAGAAAGCTAACACCGAAAAGCAGAAAGCGGAAAACGAGCTTGCTAAGGCGAAGCAGAAGGCGGAGCGCGAGCTGGAACAGGCTAAGGCAGAGGCGGAACGAATCGTATCTCGCACAAAGGCTCAGGCTTACGCCCTGCTTGACGAGATGGAAAAGGCTAAAAAATCGCCTGCCGCCTCAGACAGCCGCGCGAGACTGCGCCGTGAAATCAATAAAATCGAGGACAGCTCAAATCCCGTTGAAAGCAAAAAGGCAACCGATAGCTATACCCTCCCCCGACCGCTTAAAATCGGCGACAACGTTCTTATTTACGATATAGATAAGGACGCCGTCGTGCTCGAGCTCCCCGATAAGGACGATATGGTTTTAGTTCAGGCGGGAATAATAAAGACGAGGGTTAAGCTTAAAAACCTGCGTCTTAAAAAGAGCGAGGCTAAAAAATCCTCCCCGACTAACGGCAGACGCAGAAACGTTCCCTCAAACGTCAACATAAGACCTATGACCGAGGTTGACGTAAGAGGTATGACCGCGATTGAGGCGATTATGGCGGTTGACTCGGCAATAGACAACGCAATGCTCTCAAATATCGAAACGATAACGATTATTCACGGAAAGGGTACCGGAGTGCTGAGAACGGAAATTCAGAAGCACTTAAAAACGGTTAAGTTCGTAAAGAGCTTCCGGCTCGGAACCTTCGGCGAGGGCGAAAGCGGAGTTACTATTGTGACATTACGCTGAAACAACGTTAAATTCCCGACTGAATTATTAATGTTGAAAAAAATAATATTGTATGTTAAAATGAAAAAAATTTAAACGGAGGTAATTTTTATGGCTATTACTAAAGATACAATCATCGGCGACGTTCTGGACGCTTATCCTCAGACCGCTCCCATCTTTTTCTCTATCGGAATGCACTGCCTTGGATGTCCCGCTTCAAGGGGCGAGTCCGTAGCTGACGCCTGCATGGTTCACGGAGTTGACCCCGACGAGCTTATCGCTAAGCTCAACGAAGCTGTCGGCGAATAATGGACAGGCTTTTCAGTCTTGATGAAAGATTAAAAATGTGCGCAAGCCTTGTGTCGGAAAACGCAAGGCTTGCTGACGTTGGAACCGACCACGCTTATCTGCCGGTATGGCTTATGAAAAACAATATAATCTCTTACGCCATAGCGTCTGACATAAACGAAAAGCCCCTCGAAAGCGGAAAGCGCACCGCCGAAAAATACGGAGCGGAAAATATAGATTTCCGTTTAGGCTCGGGGCTTGAACCGATTTCGTCGAACGATAAAATAACCGACGCGGTTATCGCCGGTATGGGCGGAGAGATTATAGGCGAAATTATACTGAGCAGTCCGCTTACTAAGGATAAAAACCTCAGTTTAATTCTCCAGCCTATGACTAAAAGCGAGGAGCTTATAAGCCTTCTTTATGAAAACGGCTTTGAGATTGAAGCGCAGAAATGCGTCGTTTCAAAGGGCAAATGCTACACCGTGATGAGGGTTCGTTACAGCGGAAACAGAATTTCGGTTGACGAGGTTTTTCCCTATATCGGAAAGCTTGATTTAACGGATGAAACAAACAGGCTTTTTCTCGGCGCACATATCAGACACCTTGAAAATAAAAGTATAGGCGACTCAAATCTTAAGCCGCTTGTAAAAAAATTAAAGAAGATGATACTATGATTATAAAAGAGATTTTAAACTATATAGAAACCTTCGCTCCGCTTGACTCGGCGATGGAATTTGACAACGTAGGGCTTCTTATCGGAAGCGAAAATACCGAGGTAAAAAAAGCGGTGGTTGCGCTCGATATTACCGAGGGCGTGATTGACGAGGCGGTTGAAAACGGCGCGGGGCTAATAATCAGCCACCACCCCGTTATATTCAGCCCCTTAAAATCCATTGACGAAAACAGCATTGTTTACCGCCTTATAAATAACGGTATCGCCGCGCTGTGCCTGCATACCAATCTCGATTTAAGTCCCGAATTCGGGGTAAACACCTGCCTTGCCGAAGCTGTAGGAGTTAAAAACGCCGCGTTCGTTGAGGGCGAATGCCTTTACATAGGCGAGCTTGATACCGAAATAAGCTGTAAAGAATTCGCGGAAAACGTTAAAAACGCTCTCGGCTGCAAGGGGCTCAGGTATACTCTTCCCGATAAAACGGTAAAAAAGGTTGCGATTTGCTCCGGAAGCGGCGGCGATTTAGCTCCTCTCGCTGAGAAAAACGGCGCGGACGTACTCCTCACGGGCGAGATTAAGCACCACGATATTCTTGAAGCAAACCGCATCGGTATCGCAATTATTGACGCGGGACATTTTAAAACCGAGGATATCGTAATTACTCCGTTTACAGAAAAGCTGAACGAAAACTTCCCGGACGTTGAGTTTATCAGGAGTAAAAACTGCACGGATAAAATTAATTATCTTTAACGACGAAGGCCGGCTCAACTGAGCCGACCTTTTTACATAAGTTCATATTTAACCTTATATTTCTTCGCGTACTTATAAGCCGCGGAGTTTTTCTTGCACCTTATTACGGTGTTTTTGTTTACACCGCCGTTCGAGCCGCATTCACCGTAGATTATTCCGATTGCTTCCTTTCCGATTTTTTTGACTGTCGGATAGATTGTTATTTTACCTAAATCAGCTCCGAAAAACGCCTCGGCGCCGATTGACTTTACGCTTTTCGGGATGTTGATTTTTTGAAGATTGCTTGCGCTGCAGGCTGCCTTCTCAATCTTCTTTACGGTATTCGGGAGCTTGATTTTCCCCACCTGAGCGAAATAGAAGGAATAGCTTCCCAAGGTCTTTAAGCCCTTCCTGAAAACAACCGTATCAATACAGGCATGAGCGAAGGCGTATTTACCGACCTTACGCATTTTTCCGCCGACAACCACCTTTTTCAGATATGCTCCCGAAAAAGCGTTGCCCCTTACAGTCGTGACGGATTCAGGAAACTTTAGAGTTTTTAAACCGCGGTTATTAGGGTAATAGAGGAATTTTGTCCGCTTTTTATTATAGAGCAAACCGTTTTTTGTTGAGTAATATTTATTGCTCTTTGAAATTGACAGCTTTTTTAAGGAAGTCGGAAAAACTCCGAAATCCGATTTATCTATACCGAGATATTTAAGGTTCTCAGGCAGGGTGAGCTCCTTAATTTTAGTTTCAACAAAAGGGTCGCCTTCTATACGCTCTACCGTCGAGGGGATTTTAAGGCTTTTGAGACTGCCGCAGTAAAAGAACACGCAGTCGCCGATTTTTTTAAGTCCCTCGTGAAGCTTAACCGTCTTTAAATCATCACAATCGGCAAAGCAATGATTGTCGATAGTTTCAACGGAAGCAGGGACGTCAACGCTTTTTATTCTTGTTCCGCTAAAGCCGCTTAAGTATTTTAAAGTTGACGGAAGCTTAATTTCGCTTATATCCGTCATACCGAAGGCTTCGTACTCGATTCTCTCCAAGCCCTCGGGGAGTTCAATCTTTTTCAGCGAGGAGCACCAGTTAAAACAGCTATCCTTTATTTTTTTGAGATTTTTGCTTAAGGTTACACTCTTAAGGCTTGAGTCGTTCGCAAAACATTCCCATTCCAAAACCTCAACGTTTTCGGGAATAGTTACCGACTCGAGCTTTTCACAGCAATAAAGCGCACATTCCTCAAGCTTATTTACACTATCGGGAAAGACTACTCCCTTGAGCTCTGAGTGAGCAAAAGCGGAATCGCCGATTGTCTGAACTCCGTCGGGAATTGTGTAAACCGAGTTTTTTAGCTTCTTAGGCGGAAACTGGATGAGCTTTGTGCCGCTTTTGTTGAACACGATACCGTCGATTGATTTAAACTCAGGATTGTTTTCGTCAATATTATTTGCCTGCGTCGCGGGAAATGCGTAGCGGTCAATTTTTGTAATTGTCGCGGGCAGGTTGAGCACCTTAACGCTCTTTTCGTCAAGCCAATTCCAGCCAAGGCTCGTAACCGTGTATTTGCCGAGCTTCTCGGGAATCGTTATGGTACTGCTTTTTCCGAGATAAGCGGATATCTGAGCGGTGCCGTCTTTAAGCACGTCATATTCAAAATCCCCGCTCTTCTTCGCCCCCGCGGAAATCGCTCCGCAGAAAAAAACGCTTATTACAATTGCAGCCATAAGAAAAAATGAAATCATTCTTTTCATAACTTATACCTCCTCATATCTGAAGCCTTAAACTAAAAGCGATAATAATTCACCGTTTTGCTTCATTATATAATATAGACGTTAGAAAAGGAAGATTTTAGAGTAAAATATAAATAATTCGGCGAATTAGCTAAATCAAAAAACGATTTGTTGTGCAGAATGACCGCAGAACTCGCGCCCGTAATGATAATTACAGCCTTTTCATATATATTGGACAAAATAAAACAAATTGTAAAATAATAATTGCAATCTTGAAGATTATTTGTTATAATGTATTTTGATTATAAGTGTAAGTATGTAAAGGTGAACAATGCGTATTCGAAAGAAAAAATGGGCAGCGCCGGAGCTCTCCGCCTGTGACTTTTATGTCCCTGAGCCCGAGGCTTATAAAAACCGCTGGAGCAGTTTTTTTAAGAACGATAAAACGCTTATGCTCGAGGTTGGCTGCGGAAAAGGCTCCTTCGTCGGACAGATGGCGATTTTACACCCCGAAATCAACTTTATCGCGGTTGATATCAAGCTCGATATGCTCGGAGTAGGCAGAAGAAATATCGTAAAGCTTTTTGAGGGAAAAAAAAGAGAAGTCGACAATATCGCGCTCGTCCGCTATAACGTCGATATGCTCGATAAGATTATCGGAAAAGACGATAATATCGAGCGGATATATATAAACTTCTGCAACCCATGGCCGCGCGAAAAGCATAAAAAACGCAGGCTCACTCACCCGAGAAAGCTCAGGCTGTATAAAGAGCTTCTTAAAAAGGGTAAGGAAATCCATTTTAAAACCGACGACGACGAATTGTTTACGGAAAGTCTCGAATACTTTAAGGCTGAAAACTTCACCGTAAAGGAAATCACATACGACCTACACTCAAGCAGTATTGACCCCGACTCCACCCCGATGACCGAGCACGAGAGGATGTTCTCGAGCGAGGGAATCAAGATAAAATACTGTATAGTTCAAAACGCGGGATGATATGATGAGAAAAAAAGCAGGAATAACGGCGCTTATTTTAGCTATCTGTACGCTTTTCGGCGGATGCTCTATCGGTCTCGGCGACGCTTCACTTCTTCATCCCCCTAAAAATTCGGGGCGCGAGGCTAAGCTCGAGGGGCTTATCGAGGAAAACGCCGGCGGAAGCTATAAGCTCAGATATCCGTTAAGCGGAACCTACCGCTCCGCTATAATCACCGAGGATTTAAACGGCGATAAAAAGGACGAGGCAATCGCCTTTTACCGTACCGACAGCGACGATAAATCAACTCATATGCTCGTTATGTACGATACGGGAGAGCAGTGGAAATCGAGCGAAAGCTTTAAGCTGAGCTTCGAGAACGTTGACTGCGTTCAGTTTGCCGATTACGATTTTGACGGAGTTAAGGAGATTTTTACGGGCTTTACAACCCCGGGCTCAAGCTCAAACGTGCTGAATATTTTTGATTTTACCCCGTCGGATAACAAGACGGTTAAGGTAGATTTTTCAAGACCTTACTCGGGCTTTACGACCGGCGATTACGACCGTGACGGCGGAAGCGAGCTTTTAACCTTTGACTTAAATTCGAACGAAACCGACGCTCAGGCGGTGCTCACCGACTACGATAAAAACGAGCTTTATATTCTCGCGAAATGCGATATGGATCAGAACGTCACTAAGTTCGAAAATATAAACTCGGGGCTTTTAAATAAGGACACAACCGGAGTTACGGTAGACGGTATTATCGAAAACGGCTACTCAAGCCAGATAATCTACTACAACTCCGATAAAATGAAGCTTTCGAACTTCCCGATAACGGTAGGTAAAAAGAACGTATCAACCGTAAGGGACGATAAAATCAACTGCACCGATATCGACGACGACGGCTTTATCGAGATACCGATAGTAAAAAGCACAACCGTTGAGGATGTGCCCGACGGCGAAACCGTAGCTCCCGTAATAAACTGGAGCAGTATCAACACAAAAAACAACAAGCTTGATACTAAGGTAAAATGCGTTTCCGATTTTGACTTCGGATACTACTTTAAGCTGCCGGAAAGGTTTTCGGACTCAACAGCCGCTACACTCTCCGCCGATAAAAGGACTATGAAGATTTACGATAAGGACTCCGGAAAAATCGGAGATTTAATCGTAACCTTTAAGGTGTTCGACGTCGGAACCTCAACCGACAGTATGAACGGCTACTCAACGCTTGAGAGCTATAACCAGTATATCTACACCTATAAAATTGAGGACAATCCCCCCATTTACGTCAGCGGGGATACGCTAAAGGAAAACTTTTCGCTGAATGATAACAGCGATTAATAATTAGAAGTTTATTAACGGAGGTTTTACTTATGAAAAAGGTACTTGTTTGCGAGGATGAATCCGCTATCCGCGACTTTGTCGTAATTAACCTGCAACGTGCCGGATATGAGGTTGTTGAAGCCGAAAGCGGCGAGGCTGCCTTAAAACGTTACGATGAAAACGGCGGAGATTTTGACGTCGCTATACTCGACGTTATGCTTCCCGGTATCGACGGCTTCCAGGTCTGCAAGGAACTGAGAAACAAAAACGGCGGTCTCGGAATCATTATGCTTTCCGCAAAAACTCAGGAGATGGATAAGGTTACCGGACTTATGCTCGGAGCCGACGACTATGTCACAAAGCCCTTCTCTCCCTCGGAGCTGCTCGCGAGAGTTGACTCGCTACACAGAAGAGTTTCACTCGCTCAGGCTAACGCCGAAAACAACTTTAAGGAAGAGCTTCACTCGGGCGACTTTACTCTTAACCTCAGAAACCGCGCGCTTATGAAGAAAGGCGAGGTAATAGAGCTTACTCAGGTTGAGTTCCAGATTATGGAATACTTCTTCTCTAACCCCGGCGAAACTCTTGACCGTACTGATATCTTAAGCCATGTATGGGGCGACGCTTACGTAGGCGAGGAAAAAATCGTTGACGTTAATATCCGCCGCTTAAGAATGAAGGTTGAGGACGAACCCTCTAACCCGAAGTATATCGTCACCGTATGGGGACTCGGCTATAAGTGGGATACTAACTGATTTTTTAATCATAATCTGAAAAGGAGGCAGAAGGGATTTGTTTAAGGGTATTACCGGAAGATGGGTACTGAGCACAATGATGTTCACGGTTCTGATAATAATTCTCATAGTAACAGGTCTTGTATACGCTACCTCCTCACTGTTCAACAACGAGGTTGAACGGACGCTGACCTCTGCCGGCGAAGAGCTTACCCTCATTTTCGACAACTACGAGGCGGATAACTCCACCACGTTTTCCTCGGCGGCGACCTCTTATGTTGAGGATTTCCGCCACAAGGAGCAGATGGAGGTTATGGTTCTTAACTCAACGGGAAGAATCGTTTTAACCTCAACCGGCTTTTCGTACGACGAAAACGAGGACACTAAGGATTATGAGGCTGCTAAAAACAGCAAGGACGGCTGCGCCTTTTATAGGGGCACAACCTCCTCGGGCGAACCGATAACCAGCTATGTGCGCGTTATCTGTAATCATAACGGCTACGCCGTAGGCGCTCTGCGCTATGTCGTATCGACAGCGGACGTTACAAAACGCGTTGTGATTATCTCAGCTATTATAATTTTCGCAGGGCTGTTTATACTTTTTATGATTATAATGCCGGGCATTTACTTTGTTCGTTCAATAGTAAGCCCCGTGCGCGAGCTTACCGAAACCGCCAACAAAATTGCCCACGGCGATTTCAGCTCGAAAATTGAAAAGAAATACAACGACGAAATCGGTGACCTTTCCGACTCCATAAACAATATGGCTAAGGATTTAGAAAACACCGAGCAGATGAAAAACGACTTTATCTCGCGAGTTTCTCACGAGCTGAGAACTCCGCTTACCGCTATCAAGGGCTGGGCGGAAACTATGCAGCTTTCCGGACGGAAAAAGCTCGACCGAAGAACCTTTGACAAGGGTATGGGCGTTATTATAAATGAAAGCGGACGCCTTACCGGAATTGTTGAGGAGCTGCTCGACTTCTCGCGTATTCAGACGGGAAGAATGGTGCTTATTAACGAAAAGCTCGATATTCTCGCAGAGCTCGACGAGGTAATATATATGCTTAAGGACAGGGCGGTCAACGAGGGCAAGCACCTCATTTACGACGAGCCCACCGAGATATTCCCGCCCGTATACGGCGACAGGAACCGCCTTAAGCAGGTATTTATTAACGTTATAGACAACGCCCTTAAATACACTCCGGTTGACGGCGTTGTGGCTATTGAAATTAAATATGATAAAAAATCCGATCCCGATAATATAGCTATCACTATAACTGACACGGGCTGCGGAATCCCCGCAGAGGATTTACCGAAGGTAAAGGAAAAATTCTATAAGGCTAACCAGAAGGTTAACGGCTCCGGTATCGGACTTGCGGTTGCTGACGAAATTATGCAGCTGCATAAAGGTACGCTTGAAATCGAATCCGGCGTAGGAGTAGGAACAACGGTAACAATTACCCTGCCGGTACTTAACGAGAGCTAAAAAGGTGATTTTATGAGTAAGAAAAACGAAACCAAGAAAATAACCTCAATAGGCGGAAGCGCGCTGATTGAGGGTATTATGATGAGAGGTCCTAAAAAAAGTACAGTCGCCGTAAGAATGGCGAGCGGTGACATTTACACCGAGGACATCCATATGAAATTCTTAAGCCAGTCGTCAAAGTTCTGGAGACTTCCTTTTATAAGAGGCGTTTCCGGAATGATTGACTCAATGCGCTTAAGCTATAAGAGCCTTATGATTTCGGCTGATAAGGCGATGGAAGGCGCCGAGGAAGAAGATAAAAAAGAAACTTCCGAAACCCCCGAAGAAGTAAAATCCGAGGAAAAAGCCGAGGATAAAAAAGCCGAAGATAATAAAGAGGATAAAAAGGACGAAAAGGAATCCGGCGGAATTTTAATGAAGGTGCTTATGGTGGTATCGAGCCTCATAGGCGTAGCGCTGGCGGTACTTCTGTTTTTCTTCCTTCCGACCTGGATTTTCGGGCTGCTCGGAATGGCGTTCCCGGCGCTTGCTAAGGGCGGAGAGGGAATCGCGTTCTGGCAGTCGGTTATTGAGGGACTTTTGAAAATCGTAATTTTCATTTCCTATATACTTATCATTTCAATGACCCCGGATATGAAAAGAGTTTTCCAGTATCACGGCGCGGAGCATAAGACGATTTTCTGTTACGAAAACGAGCTCGAGCTCACCCCCGAAAACGTTATGAAAATGAAACGCTTCCACCCGAGATGCGGAACGAGCTTTATTCTTTTAATGCTGCTCGTAGGTATAATTATCGGTCTGTTTATTCCTAAGGGAATGTTCTTAAGACCGCTTATAAAAATCCTGCTTCTTCCGCTTACTATGGGAATCGGATATGAGCTTATTAAATTCTGCGGAAAGCACGATAACGCGCTCACCCGTATAATTGCCGCTCCCGGACTCTGGGCTCAGAGGGTTACTACTAAAGAACCCGACGAAAAGATGTGCGAAATCGCTATTGCCGCCATTGAGGCGGTTATTCCCGAGGACGGCTCGGATATTGTGAAAAATGGTTGCTGTTAAGTTTTTATATAATAAAGCTAAAGAGGAATTAGATAAGGCAGGAATTTCGGATCCTGCCTTTAATTCTATGTGCCTTATTGAGAAGGTATTCAACATAAATAAAATTGAGCTTATGAGCGGAAATCACGCTGCCGACGATAAACAGGGCGCTGAGTTCGTAACGCTTTTAGGCAGAAGGCTCAGCGGAGAACCGCTCCAGTATATTCTCGGCGAATGGGAATTTTACGGCTATAAGCTGAAGGTCGGCAAGGGCGTTTTAATCCCGCGCGACGATACGGAAGTGCTTTTAAGAATATGCCTCGAATATCTTAAGGATAAAAAAAACGCGCGCGTGCTCGACTTATGCTCCGGCAGCGGAGCGCTCGCTGTAGCGATAGCGAAGGAAACCGGCAGCGAGGTTTACGCGGTCGAAAAATCCGCCGAGGCTCTTCCCTACCTTTGCCGGAATATCTCCCTTAATAAAGCCGATATTCAGGTTATCGCGGGGGATGTCTTCACCTGCTCTGACGAATTTGAGGATAAAAGCTTTGACCTCATTCTCTCGAATCCTCCCTACGTCGAAACTGCCGAGATAAAAACTCTGCAAAAAGAGATTTCCTTTGAGCCTGAGATGGCTCTTGACGGCGGCGAGGACGGGCTTAAGTTCTACCGCGCGATAGTAAGCTTATACACCGACAAGCTTAAACCGGGCGGAATGCTCGCGTTCGAGCTCGGCGAAGGACAATTTGAGGCGGTTAAAAGCCTTATGAAAGAAAAAAACTACTCCGATATTGACGGAAAACTTGACTTAGGAGGAATTCAGAGGGCTATTTATGGGACTCTGATATAGTTTTAGAAAATTTGTTCGCATTTTTTGGCTCATTTATATTGATTTTTTTACGACAATATTTTATAATTGGATAGTAAGTTTCAGATAGATTTTTTAAGAAAAACGGAGGTAATGAAAATGGCAGTTGATAAGGCTAAAGCTCTTGAAACAGCAATGACTCAGATTGAAAAACAGTTCGGCAAAGGCGCGGTAATGCGTCTCGGTCAGAATCAGCATATGGCGGTTGACCATATTTCAACAGGCTCGCTCTCACTCGATATCGCGCTCGGTATCGGAGGCCTGCCGAGAGGAAGAATTGTAGAAATCTACGGCCCCGAGTCCTCGGGTAAAACAACGCTTTCGCTCCATTGTATCGCGGAAGGTCAGAAAAACGGCGGCAACGTAGCGTTTATCGACGTTGAGCATGCGCTCGACCCCGTATACGCCGAAGCCCTCGGAGTTGATATCGACTCTCTGCTCGTATCTCAGCCCGATACAGGCGAGGACGCGCTTGAAATCGCCGAGGCGCTTATAAGAAGCGGCGCTATCGACGTAATTGTAGTTGACTCGGTAGCGGCTCTCGTTCCTAAAGCGGAAATCGAGGGCGAAATGGGCGACAGCCACGTAGGTCTGCACGCAAGACTTATGTCTCAGGCGTTAAGAAAGCTCGCGGGCGCTATCAATAAGAGCAACTGCGTTGCGATATTTATTAACCAGCTCAGAGAAAAGGTCGGCGTAGTTTACGGAAATCCCGAGGTTACAACCGGCGGACGCGCGCTTAAGTTCTATTCCTCGGTACGAATCGACGTAAGAAGAATCGAAACTCTTAAGCAGAACGGCGAGATGATAGGCAACCGCACAAGAGCTAAGGTAGTTAAGAATAAAATCGCTCCCCCGTTTAAGGAAGCGGAGTTTGATATTATGTACGGTCAGGGCATAAGCCGTATCGGCGAGCTCGTAGACCTATCCGTTAAGGCGGACGTTATTCAGAAAGCCGGCGCGTGGTTCAGCTACAACGGCGAGCGCTTAGGCCAGGGACGCGAGAATGTTAAGGATCTTCTCCTCAGCAATCCCGAGCTTGCCGAGAAAATCGAAAAGGACTTATGGGATAATATCGATAAGCTCAGTCCTAAGAAAAAGGCTCCCGCAAGAGCTAAGGCAGTAACCGTAAAAGCGGAGGAAAAGCCTGCCGCTAAATCGAAGAAGGCCGATATCGACATCTTAGTTGAAGACTGATGATTATTACCGATATCGTCGCAAAGCGCAAAAAGCTCTCCGCGATTTATATAGACGGAGAGTTTGCGGTTAAAATTGACAGCGAAACGCTCATAGCCTCTCCGTTTTCGGTAGGAAGCGAGATTACGGACGAACAGCTTAAACAGCTTATCGATGATTCCGACGAAAAACGCGCTAAGGAAAAGGCGCTGTGGCTTTTATCCTCGCGCGACCACAGCAGCCGCGAGCTCGAAACTAAAATCAAAAAAACCTCGGGCTCCGAAGCGGCTGAAAAAGCCGTGCGCCGTATGGAGGAGCTCGGGCTCGTTAACGACGAAAAATTTGCCCGAAGATACGCCGGGGAACTTATCAACGTAAAGCACCTTTCCGTAAAGGGCGCAAGATATAAGCTGCTCGAAAAGGGAATCGACCGCGATTTGGCGGACTTGATTTTAGAGGAAATGGCTCCCGACCCGAGAGAGCATATCGAGCTGCTTATAGAAAAAAAGTACAGCCGGTACCTGAGCGACGAAAAGGGCAGGAAGAAAACCGTTGCCGCGCTTCAGCGTATGGGCTACTCTTGGGGCGATATCAAGGCAGTAATGAGTAATTATTTTGAGGACGAGTACATATGAAATATAAAGTAGGTATTGTATCTTTAGGCTGCGCCAAAAACCAGGTTGACGCCGAGATGCTGCTTGCGAAACTTAATAAAGACGATTTCGAGATTGTGGCGGACGCAGCTATGTGCGACGCCGCGATAGTCAACACCTGCGCATTTATAGAGCCCGCAAAGCAGGAGAGCATTGAGGAAATCCTCGAGCTTGCGAAGCTTAAGGCTGAAGGCAAGATAAAATGCCTGATAGTTACGGGATGTCTTGCGGAGCGTTATCAAAAGGACGTTATGAAGCAGCTCCCCGAAATCGACGCCTGCGTCGGTATCGGCGCGAACGATAAGATTGCGCAGATTATAAAAACCGCTCTGCTCGGAAATAAAACCGAAATTTTTCCGCCTAAGGACGAGCTTATGCTCGAGGGTGAAAGGATTCAGAGCACCCCGCGCCACTACGCGTACCTTAAAATCGCCGATGGCTGCGACAACCACTGCACCTACTGCGCGATTCCGATGATTCGCGGAAAATACCGCAGCCGTACCGTTGAAAACCTCGTAAAGGAAGCGCGGTGGCTCTCAGAGGGCGGCGTTAAGGAGCTTATTGTAATAGCTCAGGACACCTCCTACTATGGCACCGATATTTACGGAAAGCCCCAGCTTCCGAGGCTTTTAAAAGAGCTGTGCAAAATCGACGGCTTAAAATGGATAAGAGTTCTCTACTGCTATCCCGAAAGGCTCACCGACGAGCTTATCAACACAATAGCAAGTGAGGATAAAATCGTAAAATATCTTGATTTACCGCTCCAGCATTGTAACAAAGAGCTTTTAAAGCGGATGAACCGCAAGGGCAGCTATGAGGAGCTTAAGGCGCTTATAGAAAAGCTGAGAGCAAAAATCCCGAACCTCACCCTGCGCTCAACCTTTATAACAGGCTTTCCCGGGGAGACCGAGGAGCAGTTCGAGGAGCTTTCGAGATTCGTTGACGAAATAAAATTCCAGCGTATGGGCTGTTTCCCCTATTCTCAGGAGGAGGACACTCCCGCCGCCAAGCTCCCCGGTCAGATCGACGAGGACGTAAAGCAAAAGCGCGCTGAAATCATTATGGAACAGCAGCAGCTGATTATGGAGCAGTATGCCGAGGAAATGATCGGCAAAGAGGTCGAGGCTGTCGTCGAAGGCTTCGATAAATACGCCGAATGTTATTTCGGACGTACCGCGGGAGATTGTCCCGAGGTTGACGGAAATATCTTCTTCACCTGCCCGGGCGTAAAACCTGCTGAGGGCAGCTTCGTAAAAGTCAGAATTACCGACTCGCTGGGTATTGACCCCGTCGGAGAAATGATATAAAAGAAAGTTTGATTTAATGAATTTACCTAACAGGCTTACAATTTTAAGAATAGTGCTGGTGCCGTTCTTTATAGCCGCGATATTGATACCGTTTCCGTTTCATTATCTTGCGGCACTCGCGGTATTCGGCGCGGCAAGTTTAACCGACTATTTTGACGGTACAATAGCAAGAAAACGCAACTTGGTTACCAACTTCGGAAAGTTCTCCGACCCGCTGGCGGATAAAATTCTCGTGCTGTCGGCGCTCTTATGCTTTGTGCAGAACGGGCTTTGCGACGCACTTCTTGTAATCGTAGTGCTTTTCAGAGAATTCGCGGTTATGTCCGTAAGGCTTTTAGCCGCAAGCGAAGGCAAGGTAGTCGCCGCGAATATCTGGGGCAAGGTTAAAACCGTTACTCAGATTATCGCTATTATAATAATCTTCGTGCTTCAGATTACGAAGGAGATACTTTTAATGCTTCCGCTCGACCCGGCAATAATGCCGTCGGTTAACTTTATCTTCTTTATAATCGGCGAGGCAGCGCTTTGGATTTCCACTATTTTCTGTATCATCTCGGGAATAATTTACTTAATAGACAACAGGCAATTTATCAGTATGGAGTGATTTAAATGATTCTTTATAATACATTAGGTCAGAAAAAGACCGAGTTTATCCCCCATTTTGAGGGCAAGGTGAATATGTACACCTGCGGTCCTACGGTTTATCATTATGCGCATATCGGAAACCTGCGAACCTATATTATGGAGGATGTTCTCGAAAAATATCTGCGTTATTCGGGCTATGACGTAACCCGCGTTATGAATATAACCGACGTAGGTCATCTCACCTCCGACGCCGACACAGGCGACGACAAGATGCTCGAGGGCGCAAAGCGCGAGCACAAGAGCGTTATGGAGATTGCTAAATTCTACACAGACGCGTTTTTTGAGGACTGCAAAAAGCTCAACATAAAAACTCCCGACGTAGTAGAGCCTGCCACAAACTGTATCGACGATTTTATCAAAATGGTAAGCACACTAATGGATAAGGGCTACGCGTATTTCGCGGGCGGCAACGTGTATTTTGACACCTCTAAGCTCGACAACTACTACGTTTTCGGTAATATGAACGCCGACGACCTCGAGGTAGGAGTTCGCGACGACGTTGAAAGCGACGATAACAAGCGCAATAAAACCGACTTTGTGCTGTGGTTTACCAAGTCGAAGTTTGAAGACCAGGCGCTTAAATGGGACAGCCCCTGGGGCGTAGGATATCCGGGCTGGCATATTGAGTGTTCGTCAATCAGCATTAAACACCTCGGCGAATACCTTGACATCCATTGCGGCGGAGTTGATAACGCTTTCCCCCACCATACCAACGAAATCGCTCAGAGCGAGGCGTTCCTCGGCCATAAATGGTGCGGCTACTGGTTCCACGTTCTCCACCTTAACGACAACACCGGTAAAATGAGTAAGTCAAAGGGCGAGTTCTTAACCGTTTCCCTGCTTGAGAGCAAGGGCTACAACCCGCTTGTATACAGAATGTTCTGTCTCCAGAGCCACTACAGAAAGCCGCTGACCTTCTCTTACGAGAGTCTCGACAATACCGCAAAGGCGTACGACAAGCTCGTTAAGCGTATTTCCGCGCTCGATAAAAACGGCGAGGTTGATGAGGGAAAAGCCGCTGAGCTCGACTCAAAATTCAGAGAAGCGCTCGATAACGACTTAAACACCTCGCTGGGTTTAACCGCGCTTTACGACGTGCTCAAGGCTGATACAAACGACGCTACCAAGCTTTATGTAATCGAAAAATTCGATGAGGTACTCGGGCTCGATTTAACTAAAGCAGAAGCTGCTACCGCCTCCGGCCTCGACTCGGAAATCGAGGAGCTTATCGCTAAGCGTCAGGAAGCAAGAGCCAACAGGGATTGGGCGACAGCCGATAAAATCCGCGACAACTTACTCGCGAGAAACATCAAGCTCATAGACACTCCCGAAGGAGTAAAGTGGGAAAAGATATAAATCATATAATCATTAATAAACGCATATAATCACACAGGTGATTATATGCGTTTTATTATACTTACAAGGCGTTCTGTTTTAATAATTATGCTCTGCGTTCTGCTCGGTATCGCGTCGGTTTCAATCGGGCTTAATTCCGTCAGCTCCGCGTTAGAAACCGCCTCAACGGAGCGTGTAATTCCGATTTACTGCGTAGATACGGATAAAAAAGTATGCTCGATTTCGTTTGATGCGGCATGGGGCAACGAACAGACCGACGGTCTTTTAGATACACTCGATAAGTACAAGGTAAAAACAACCTTCTTCCTCGTCGGAAGCTGGGTAAAAAAGTACCCCGATTCCGTTAAGAAAATCGCAAAAAACGGTCACGATATCGGCAACCACAGCTCAACTCACGCTCATATGCCTGCGCTTTCCGCGGATAAAATGAAATCGGAAATTTCAGACTGCAACCTCGAGATTAAAAAGCTCACAGGAAAAACTCCGAGCCTTTTCAGACCGCCCTACGGCGACTACGACAACAACACCGTCAATATGGTAAAGTCGCTTAATATGTACCCGGTTCAATGGAATATCGACAGCCTCGACTGGAAGGATCCGAGCGTTGAGCAGATTGTAAAAAACTGCACCGATAAACTCAGCCCGGGCTCGATAATCCTGCTTCATAACGGCGCTGCCAACACCCCCGCGGCGCTGCCGAAAATTATTAAGGCTATACGCGCTAAGGGCTATAAAATCGTCCCTATTTCAAAGCTTATTCCGAAGGGCGATTATACTACCGACGTCACCGGAAAAATGATACTCTCATAAACGAAAAGGACTGCCGAAGCAGTCCTTTTTTGCAATATCTTATTCTTTATTTGCTTTTAAAACATTTCTTTTTTTCAGCGCGATTGAAAGCGGAATACCGAGAACGTAAAGTACCGCGAGCTCGCCGAGAGCTACGCAGCCTCCCTGGAATAAGAAGTCGGCAAAGTTAAAGGTCGCCATCTGACCGACAAAGAAAAATTCAATCTCAAATCCTACAATAATACCGTTGAAAATCGCAGGCATTAAAAGTCCGACAAGCGGAATATCCTTTACGCAGACATTTCTTAACGCTCTCATAGAGATAACGGCTAAAAGCGTTGCAAACGAGCCGAAAATCATATCAATCGGTCCCAATCCGCCTAAAATGTTAGCGAGAACACAGCCGACGGTAAGCCCCGGGATAGCCGCGGGAGTAAAAAACGCGAGAACCGTCATAGCCTCGGCAATTCTGAACTGCACCGCCATAGACGTGCTTCCGGGAATAAGCAGCGCCTGAGCCGTAGTCAGTACCGCATACAGCGCAGCAATAGCCGCCCCCTGCGCAAGGTACATGGTCGTTTTTTTAGTCATATTAAATTCCTCCGTAGTATTTATTTATAGTCCGGATATTGCGACGGACTGGCATAAGCCGAAATGCATTATAACATATGCTTTAAAAAATAGCAAGAAAAAAGTGTAAACGCCGAGAACGGCTACCCTATTGGGTAGCCGCTCCCGGATTTAGAAGTTTTGAAATTAACGTGAAAACGTGGATGTCAAAATCATCAGCTTAACCGACGTCCCTGAACATATTCAGTCGGAAAAGCTTACACTCGTCGTTCTTATTTTCGCATACTATAGATGCTTCTGCTATCCTTCCACCCTCAATTAATTGAGTTAAGCCGACGAGCTGTGAGAGTTTGCTTCGGAGATTCAGTTTATCTCCGTCTCTGGTAACGAGAAATACGTTGCCTTCGCAGGTATCAAGCACAGTTAAAAACTCAGATACATTAATATCATGCATGTTGAGAATCGGCGTCATAAGTCTGACCCCCTTTTCAATTTTCTGTAGCTGTTTACCGGTTGGCAAATCTCAATCGGTTGTTGTCAACCGAAACCCTCAAGTGGTTTTATTCACTTGACAATAAATATTATATCCCATTTTTCGGAAAAGTCAACAGTTTTTTAAAAGTTTATTTGTGCACTATAACTAACAAAAAGCCAAAATCACCAATACCCAGTCGTTTATTATGTGCAACTCTTACAAGTAGTTATTACAACGGTTACAACCTTCGTCAAATTATTCGAGTCGTCTTCGTCAATTTATACTTAGTTTAAAATAATTGGCAAAAATCATTTTACAAGTTTCACAAACTTGAGTTTTTTATTCTAAAGCCTGATTTGTTTTTTCGCTTTATTGTTGAGAAATACGGAGTTTTGTTGTATAATGACCTTATAAATAAAAAAGGGTGATAATTATGCTTAATACATTCTATAAAGGCTTTAAAAGCGGTACAGATATACGCGGCGTTGCGCTTGAGGGCGTTGAGGGACAGCCCGTTAACCTAACGGACGAGGTTGTCGCCGCTATGGCGAACGGCTTCGCTTTATGGCTAAGCGATAAAGTAGGCAAACCCTGCGATAAGCTTACCGTATCAATCGGCCGCGACAGCCGTATAAGCGGTCCGAGGATTGTTAAAACAGTTTCCGAAGAGCTTAAAAACGCCGGCGTGCGCGTGCTTGACTGCGGATACGCCTCAACTCCGTCGATGTTTATGACTACGGTGGACGCAGGCTGTGACGGCGCGGTACAGATTACCGCAAGCCACCACCCCTTCAACCGCAACGGCTTAAAGTTCTTTACCCGCGAGGGCGGCTTAGAGGGCAGCGATATTGAAAAAATTCTCGAATATGCTCAGGACGGCAAAAAGCCCGATACAGCCGACGGCGGCTTAATTGAAGCCTACGGTTATATGGAGCATTATAAGGCTCATTTAGAAGATATTATTAAAAAGGGAGTTAACGCCGAGGACTACGAAAAGCCGCTTAAGGGCTTTCATATCGTAGTTGACGCCGGAAACGGCGTAGGCGGTTTTTACGCTGATGTGCTTGAAAGCCTCGGAGCAGATACCTCGGGCAGCCGATACCTCGACCCCGACGGAATGTTCCCTAATCACGTTCCGAACCCCGAGGATAAGGAAGCTATGCGCTCAATAACCGAGGCTGTGCTCGAAAACAACGCTGATATGGGCGTTATATTCGATACCGACGTTGACCGCGGCGGCGCTGTTGATAAAAGCGGAAACGAAATCAACCGCAACCGCTTAGTAGCTTTAGCGTCAGCTATCGCTCTCGAGGGCAACGACGGCGGTACAATCGTCACCGACTCAATAACCTCCGGCGGCTTAAAGGAGTTTATTGAAGATACCCTCGGCGGAAAGCACTACCGCTACCGCAGGGGCTATAAAAACGTTATTGATAAAGGGCTTGAGCTCAACGCGCAGGGAATAAACTGTCCGCTAGCTATCGAGACCTCCGGACACGCCGCTATGCGCGAAAACTATTTTCTCGACGACGGCGCGTATCTCTGCACAAAAATCATAATCAAGATGGCCCAGCTCAATAAGGAGGGCAAAAGCATTGAAAGCCTTACCGCCTCGCTTAAGGAGCCGAGGGAGGAAACGGAAATCCGTTTCGAAATACTCGAGGAGGATTTCAGAACCTGCGGAGAGCGTATTATAAACGACCTCACCGCTTACGCGGAAAATGCAGAGGGCTGGATTTTAGCCGACGATAACCGCGAGGGAGTCCGCGTAAGCTTCGGCAAGAACGACGGCAACGGCTGGTTCCTGTTAAGACTTTCGGTTCACGATCCGATTATGCCGCTTAATATCGAAAGCGACTCAGAGGGCGGAGTTGAGATAATTAAAAATAAACTGTTTAAATTCTTAAAGACAACCGAAGGTTTAAAAATCTGATATTTTATAAAGCCGGTATTATCGGGGCATATCCGATACTGCCGGCTGTTTTTTACTAAATAAGAGTAAGACCTAAAACTTAAATATCTATTGTCTATTATTCACAATTGGCGCACTGTTTTTTTAGCATTAATACCTATATATTAAACCCTTAAACTATGCTATAATCAGGCTATAAAACTTTAGGAGCTGATAATATGGCAAAACGTTTAATATCCGTCACCTTAGCGCTGATTTTAGTGTTCGGAATCTTTATGGTACCGAGCGCAGGCGCAGCCGACGTAAAAATCCTAGGCACTAAAACCTTAACCCTCGGTCAAACCGCAAATCTGAGCTTAACCGACCCCGACACCGGAAAAAAACTCGACCTAATATGGGAATCAAGCGACCCGAGCGTTGCAACAATTACCTCGGACGGCAAGGTTACTCCCCATAAGGTCGGAACCTGCGTTATGACGACTACCTGGAACAATAAATGGTACGGAATTAACGTTAAAGTCGTAAGTGATTCTTCCTCGTCGGGCAACTCAGGTACAACAACACCCGCAAATACAACCACGGGCAAAACCTCAGCCTTTACAAAGCTGAAAAACTATCTTATAAAAAACGGTACAAAAAGTGATAATCTCTATTTTATAAAATGGGAAAACAGCAAATACAGATACTGGGTATCGTATAACGCTTCATCAAAGTATATGGAATATGTAGGAGTTATCCGCAATGACGCAGATTCGGATAAGGGTAAGTTTGAAGTTGACCAATACGAAACCAAAAATAAAGTTGAAATTATCTTTTTTTGGAATAAAAACGGTCGCGCAACCAACAACGGCGTATACGGTAAGACCTACAAAAAAAGCTCCTTTAACATAAAAAGCAGCGTTAAGCTGAAGCACGAGAGCGGTAAAAAATACAGCAACGCAAATTCTTTAGCAAATAAATACCGCAAGCAAGCATATCCCGTATGGGAAAAGTGGCTTAAAAGCAAAGCAGGCGTAACACTTAAATCGCTCGGATTGATGAAGTCAAAAAA
>CAJOFK010000002.1 GCA_905234015.1 uncultured Ruminococcus sp. | reverse complement strand
CCTCGGCTGTAAGAGTGATTTCCTCACCGTTTACCGCGGTATAAGGAAGATTAATTGAAGTATCTCCGCGTTTCGCGGAAACAGTTCCGTTTCCTTCAATCGATAATGATTGATTATATGAGCTTATAAAGCGTGCATATAGTGTTTTTTCGCCCTTTACCTTATAAGTATAAGGATTATCTGTTATAGGAGTTCCTGTATACTCAGAGTTATCGTACCATCCCTCAAACAAATATCCTGACGCGGGAGTTGCGGTGAATGTAACATTCTTACCGTTTTCCGAGTTAAATGGAATAGACTGCGTCACTCCCTCAAGCTGTGCGCTTACGGAACCTCCTTCTCCTGTTATTGCTTCCTGAGCGTATGTAGTTTCAACACCGCCTGTAAACTTAGCATAAAGTGTTCTCGCGCCGTTAACTGTATAGGTTAAAGTTGCGCCGGTATCAACCGGGGAGCCGGTGTAGCTGTCATTATCGTACCAGCCTTCAAAGCTCCAGCCATCGGATGCCGCAGCGTTTACTGTAAAGGTAGAAGTATAAGTAGCATTTATATGCTGACTTGAGTTAGCGGAAAGCGTACCGCCGACACTGGTTGAACTGCTGTGGTTAGTTAAAGCATAGCCGCTGTAGTTTACAACACCGCCGGTGTTTGTTCCGATAGTCTGTGCAGGCTTAAGATCGTCAATGCTATAGCCGACAACATTCATAGTTAATGCGGGATGTGTACCCGAAGCAGGCATAAACAACATCCTTGCGCCTTTTTCGGAAGATATGCCGCCGTAATAATTTCCCGTATAATCTTCAACATATGAAGGATTACTAATAACATTATCGCTATTATCATACACCAAATTTCTGTCAAAACTGGTATTAGTATGCAACTCACCGTCAGTACTATCATTGGCAGCAGATGAAATATACACGAAGGAAATAAAATCAATGCCTTCAGTAACGATTGCGTTAGAAAAAGAATTCAAAGTAGCAACACTAAGAAGCTTAGTTTTATCTCTTTGCGTATCAAGACTCGAGCTTGTTGTACCTGCCAAACCGAGCTTAAATGAATAAACTTTAGCAGACGTTACAACAAACAATCTGTAGCGAGAGCCTGTAAACCAATTGCTGTTTTGAACTCCGGTAAAAAGATTTGAGGCATCCAGATAAATATATGACGAAGCTCCGCGTGTCCAGTTTGTTGTAGCGCTTGCCGAAATTGCTCCGACAAGCGATGATGAAATTAAGATAAGAACACATAGTAAAACTGAAAGCGTTCGTTTAGATAATCTTTTAATACTCATAGGAACCCTCCTTACGGATATTCTCATAAAAATACAATTATACTATTATACATATTAATTATACAATATCATTCACAAAAAAGATAGTCTTTTTTAAAAATAAATGTGAAAGTTTTTGAATTTTGTTTAAAAATATGACTAAAGCCCGAAGCAAATGCCTCGGGCTTATATAAATCATAACTATTATTTTTTATTCGATGAGTAATTATAGGTCTCCCCCGGGTTAAATACGATATCTCTGGTCTGTTCCGAACCGTTGTTAAAGATTATCATATTACAGTCCTCGGGAACTGACGCGTAATACTTTCCGTCCTCTGTTTTCTCCATAGGAACTCCGGGCCATTCGTTGGGACCTGAGGAGCCGTCGGGCCAGTAATAAATATTAACATTGCTCCAATTTCCGTCATTTATAAAGTAAGCAATTCTGTTTGACGCAGTCGGAGCCTGAGTAGCAGGCGGTTGAGTTGCGGGAGCCTGAGTCGGCGTTACCGTGCCTGAACCTGAAGACGAGAACGATTTACCGGTTATTCCGGCGCCGTCTTTAATCTTAGCGAGATATTTCTGAATACAGGTAGCGTCCTTAATATTCATTTTATTATCGCTGTTTACATCGCACCTTGACTGAGCGGCGGAAGTCATCTTAGAGAGGTTAACCATATGCTTCTGAATAAGCGTAACGTCGCCGATACTAATTCTGTTATCGCCGTTAGCATCGCCGTAAATACCGGAGCCTGATATAGGCGCAATTGTCGCAGCTTCGGTCGGGGTTACTACAGAAGATGTCGGAGTCTGAGTTGAAGACGAGGGCTTCGGATAATTCTTCCAATCACCGTTCTGAGCGATTTTAGCTTCACCCTGCTTTATTTCGTGGCCGTCTTTAGTATCCTGATCGGAACCGTTATTGCTGAAAATAACCTTAGCTTCAGTCCAGCTGTCATCTATGGCGTATCCCCAGATAGTGTTGCTGATTTTAGTCATTTTAGCGCCGGGCCAGCTTCCGTTGCTTACAGCGCCGTCGCCCTGATACGCGTAGCAGTATACATCAGCCCAGTTTGAAGTTGAGTTATCATAATAAACGGTAGTTTTACCGTCAATAGACGGAACCTTTAATTTAGTGAACATATAGTTCGCTGTTACCGTCTTTCCGGATGAATCCTTACCTGTAAGAACGAGGGAGATATTCTTTCCTTCCTCCATATCCTTACCGATAGTGATTGTATCACCGCTCTTAAATGAAACAGCGTTTGCGTTTCCGAGCTTATATGTCTGTGAAGCAGTTCCGGATGCGATAAGTGTGATTGAAGCTGTTCCGAAGAAGTCTCCGCCGGAGTTTGAGCCGTCAAATGAAATCGAAACGGAAGGGCCTGCGGGAGTTGCGTTATACACTACAGCTACACCGGAGGAACCGACGCTTCCGGAAATCTTTCCGCCGGAAACCTCGAAGATACCGCCGCTTACAGCATCCTTATATGTACCTTCCTTCATCTTATGAGCGGTTAAGTTAACCTGACCGCTTCCGTTCATCTTTGAAATAACTACACCGGAAGTACCGCGCTCGTTATAAGCAACGTCGCCTTCGGACGCAAGATACTCGCTTTCGCCGTCAAAGTAGTTCTTAAACTTATTAACCTCGGTAACGGTCTTTGACTTATAGTTAGTATCGGAGCTTGCGTCACCCATATTTGCGGCAGGACGCGCAAAAAACAGGGAGGATGAGCCGGCTCTTGAAGCTATAATAGCATACGCGCGCGTAATTTTATCATTAGATACGCCTGAGGTATTCTTGATACCCTCTGAGCCTGATTCGCCCTCGAAGGTATCGTGAGACTCAGCCCAGAGAACCGCCTTATCAGCCGAACCGCCTTTTTTATAGTTTGAGCTTGCAACTCCGGAAGCGTTACCGTTACAGCAGGCGTTAAGAACAGCGTCGCCCGTGTTATTATCGGTAATGCTCATATACTTTGTGTAATTGCTGATGTTTGTGCCGGCGCCGTTAAGAATTTCACCGTATACATAAACGTCGCTTTTTTTGGACTTTGCGGCATTTAAAACATTAGGCCAGAAATCACTGCCGCCGTCCTCTCCGGGAAGCTCGATATGCTTTGCGGCGTCAAAACGGAAACCGTCTACACCCTGATTGATGCAATCAATAAGAAAATTCTTGAACTTGTTCTGAATATCGCCGTGGCCTGTATTAAGGTCGGGCATACCGATATGACCGTGAGTAATTGACAAGCGGCTGCCGTCGTTAGCCCAGTTGGGATCATCATGATAGTACTCTGCCCTCTTGAGCTCGCCGTCTACGGATTCGTTAACATTACTGAACAATCCGCCGTCGGCTTTGTTGGCAACGTGGTTAGCTACTACGTCGACAATAACCTTAATACCGTATTTTTCAGCCTCGGTACACATTGCCTTTAATTCGGATTTTCCTCCGAGCCAGGTCTGATTGCTCTCGGAAATACGGATACCGAGGGGCTGGTAAAGCTTCCACCACTGACCTTTCTGGTCACGATAGTTTGAGCTGTAATCCTTAGCAGGCTGTACGGGCGAGGTCTGCACGGCGGTATATCCCGCTTCCTTAATCGCCTTAAGATTAGCTTTAATCGAACTGTAAGACCAGTCAAAGCAATGCAGAATTGCAGAGCCCTGAATTGTCTTTTGAGGTTCGGTGCTTCCCGCTGATACTGTCGTTTTATTTGTATCGGCAGCGCTTATAGTCACGCTGCCTGTAATAAAACAGGTGAGCACCATACATACAACCAAAATAATACACGTTAACTTCTTCAAAACATTCACTCCATAATTACCAAATATTTTAACGGATATCAACCGTCAATTTACTTCTAAATCTATTTAACCTTAATCTTCAAGGTCTTTGAAACTGTTTTTGATTTGTATTCCGTATTACCCTTGGCGGTAACCTTTATAACTATTTTATAAGTTTTCTTAGAATATTTGCCTTTCTTGAATTTAATGCTGCCGTTCTTTTTAACGGTGATCTTCTTATAAATCGCTGAAGCCGTTCCCTTCTTAACCTTGGAAACGCTTACAGCGCCCTTTGCGCTTTTTACCTCAAAGGCTCTGACTGTAAGAGCTTTTTTCTTCATTGTCTTAGCCTTAAGAGTTTTATTAAGCGCCGTAACCTTTACGGGGTTAGATTTCTTCTCGGAAACAACAGGCTGAGTCTCGGCTGTAGCGGGCTCGGATGCGGGAGCTGTAGTCGGCTCAACTATTGTTTCGCTGTAATGAGCGGTATTAACGTTATCTATAACGTAAATCTCGCCCGCCTTAATTGTACCGGTAAGAGTACCGTCCTTAACGATAAACTGTGCGCCGTGAGCCGCATCGGTATAGGTACCGCTCGGAAGTGTTGTTGCAGTTGAAACAGCCTTATCTGCTGTGTCGTTATTTACCATAACGGCGCCCTTTGTACCTCTGGTTATCATAACGTACTTTTTACCGCCGATATTTTTCATCGCAGTGGTTTCACCGTACATAGCGTTATGGAAATGATTAACCGCTACTGTCTCGGGATTCTTAAACTCATCATCACCCTTAGGACCGATTAAATTATTGCCGAAGATATTATCGAGGGTGCTTCCGTCGGGACGGCTGAAGAACAGCGAAGTGGCTCCTCTTGCGGCAACAATTGCCCAGCCGCGTCTGATTTCATCACTTGAGAGCCAGAATGAAGTTCCGCCGTCAACCTGACCGCCGTTAGCGTAGGTATCGTGGGATTCAATCCAGGTTACAAGCCTGTCTTCACTTACGTTCTCAGCGGAGTAGTTTGAAAGACTTGTCGCGGAAGAATCGAATTTATCAAGATATGTACGAAGCTTAGCACCGTAGGATGAAGCGGTTAAATGCATAATCTTAGCGTAATCAGCGTACCTTGAGGACTTAACCTCCTCGCTGGTATATCCCTGAAGCACCTCGCCGTACTGGAAGGATGAACCGTTCTCAAGTACAGTCGGCCAGAAGTTGCCTGCGTACTCGGCGTCATCATCGGGAAGCTCGATATGCTTAGCAGTATCATAACGGAAGCCGTCAGCGCCGTCAGCAACGCACTTTTTAAGATAATCAAGAATTACCTTCTGATAGTTGGGATTCTGAGTATTTGCGTCGGGAAGTCCGTTATACCACTGAGTTGTAGCCTTACGGGATGACCTTTCACTGGCGGCAGGACTGTAATTATGATAAAGACCGCCCTCAATATTCTTAAGATCGTCGCTTACGGCGGATTTAAACCCTGTGGTATGGTTAGCTACTACGTCAACGATAACCTTAACGCCGAGGCTGTGAGCCTTATCGCACATAGCCTTGAACTCTTCCTCGGTACCAAGCTGATAGTTACCAATAGTATAAGCTGTAGGCTGATAATGATAATACCATTTTCCGTCAGCGTCGTCACCATCGATTTTAAGTCCGCCGCCGTCGCCCTCATATACCTCGTTTATCGGTGAAGTTTGAATAGCTGAATAACCTGCCGCCGCTATATCCTCCATATTGTCCTTAATGGTGTTGAAGCTCCAGCACCAGCAATGGAGAATAAGCGAGCCCTCTACATTTTCAAGAAGAGTATTTGAATCCGCTGCGCTTGAGGTCGCGGCAAAGCATGAGAATACTCCCGCAAGCATAATAAGCGCTAAAATAACGGATATAAGCTTAGTCCTTTTTTTCATAAAATCATCATCCTTTCATTTCAAAACTTCTAAATAAATATGTAAATTAATGATTTACGCTGTCAAGGTAATTTTGCAGAATAATAGTTGCCGCAACGGAATCAACTACATTCTTGCGTTTTTTACCGCGGGTGTTGGTTGCGTTAAGATACTTATGAGCGGTAACGGTGGTTCCGCGCTCGTCCTGCATACGTACCAAAAGCTTAGTCTTTTCCTTAAGCTTAGACGCGAAATCACGGGCGAACTGTGCTGATTCGCCCTCTGTACCGTCCATATTCTTAGGAAGTCCGACTATTACCATTTCAACCTCTCTTGCTAAGGCTACATTTGAGACCTTATCGAGTAGAACATCCATATTTTTTTCATTAATCTGAGCAAGCGGAGAAGCAAGAACCTCGTTTTTATCACATATAGCGAGTCCCGTACGGGCTTTACCCAAATCTACAGACATAATAATCATACGTTAATTCCAATCTCAAAACAAAAATTATATTTATATTTTACCAAAAAGGTAAAGAATAATCAACAAAATAATAAAAAATTATCGCACAAAAAATAAGGTGAATTATCTTAGAAATTTATCGGACATAGAGAACCTTGCGCCTAATTTACGCAGATATCGGTATCCTTTTCGCGTCAGTGTCTTATAAACTCCGAAGTCCAGATTATTTCTTTTAAGGAATTTTGAAAGCTTTTTACCGCTGCCGTAAAGCTTAAGCCGCTTCATATTAGCGAAAAGCAGAGTTTTAACCTTATTTTTCTTACACCAGAGCGCCATTGTTACAATCTGTTCCTTACTTGAAGGCGAGGCAAACAGACCTATGGTAAAGCCTTTGCCAATAAAAGGCTTTACATAATCCATACCGCCGAAAATAAGCGTTCTGCGCGTAAGCTTGTACTTTTTAAGCAGACTGATTATAGTTTTTACGCCGTTATCGGTAAGATAATACTTCCTGTTGTTCTTGATATGAAGATAAAGCCAGCCGTTATTCTTCTTAACAACCTTTAATACCTCTTCAAGAGTAGGAATAATAAGCTTTTTACTCTTATAATTCTTTACAAACGCACCTTTAATTATCGGGTAGCCGTACCTCGACTTCTCGCTAAGGCACCAGATATACTGCTTTTTCCCTGTGGTTCTTGTCGTTGTGGGGTCATGCTGGATAAGCAAGTCGTCCGAGTCGGTCTCCCATACATCACATTCAACACCGTCAAAGCCTCTTTTAAACGCTCCGTTAAAAGCCTCTAATGTAGACTCGGGATATTTTGCTGGATATCCCCTGTGCCCTATCATCAGCGGTCTTTTTCTGCGTTTTTTTCTTACGGTCTTTTTAACCTTGGCTTTTTTCTTAACTTTAAACTTTTTACGGGATTTTTTAACTTTTTTATTAACTTTCTTTTTACTTTTCTCAGCCTTACTCTTTTTCTTCTTTAATACCTTCGATGTGTTTTTTTCGGTTTCTGACTGTGAAGCAGCTGTTGTCTGAGTTATATCCTGCTGAGTTGAGGAGGTCGTTGAGGTCGGAACAATCTGTGCATCAGCTTCACTTACGGGCGAGCATGAGGATAAAATCACGCAGTTCACTATCACAATGAGTAAGGCGGCAGTTTTTATGTACAGATTTTTCAATTACTCACCTGATTCAGAAAATCTTTATTTGTTATCATAAAATCAACCTTATAGTCAACCATCTTAAATACGGATTCACGGGTGCTCGTATCGTAACAGCCGACCTTTATATTATACTTATGTGCCGTATTGATATGCGTCTTAGTCAGATGAGGAGTATAATGCATAATAAATACGTCAGCCTTGTTCTGACCTGCAAACTCGATTGCGTTCTCAATATCCGAGCTGCTGTTGGGAAGATTTAAGAAACCGACTCTTATATCATACTGCTTCAGTCTTAGGAATAAATCGCGCTGAGGCGTAAACACGGTAGCCTTATCGCGCATATCGTACTTATGAATAATCTTTTCAAGCTTCTTCATAGCGTCGTCGGAAATCTTAACGTTTTTCGTATGAAGATAGATATTCATATTAAATCTTGACGCGGACTGAACAGCCTCCTCAACGGAAGGCATGTACTGCGTAGCGTATTTATCGACGTTAATACCCTTGGTAATAGGATAATCCTTGCGGGTTTCCTCAGTAATTTCTTTTATATTTTTATAAACACCCGTTGCGATAGACATATCCTTATCGTGAGATACGATTAAATCGCCCGAATGGGTTTCCCAGTAATCGGTCTCAAAGCTGTCATATCCTGTTTCATATGCGCTCTTATAAGAAACGAGCGTGTTCTCGGGAGTTTTATCCATAGTACCGCGGTGACCGACTATTTCTATTAAATCAGTAATCTTGGTTACCTTGGTGTTGGTAAAGGACTCGCTGTAATCATCCCAGTCCCATACTTTTTTATAAGCCTTTACGGCATAACGTGTATCCTCGTATTTACCGATATACGAAGAAGCTTTTGAACTAAGCTTTTTAAACGCTTTATAGGTGTTTTCTGCGGTTGTAAACTTATAAAGCTTATAGCCGTCGGCTCCCTCAACGGAGCTCCACGAAAACTTTATCCTTCCGTTTTTAATCTCAGTTGCCGAAAAAATCTTAGGCGGATTAATCGACTTAACAAAAAATCTATATATAGACTGCCTGTTGTTATAGCCGAGCAGAGAAAGATACATCACAATAAGAATTGTGAGCATTATTATAAACAATCTGCGCTTTCTCCTGCGTTTTCGTCCGAGGCCCTGACCCCGATAGACAGGCGTAATATATCTTGACCTTACAATCATACTTCCCATAACCGGTTAAACCGGCGTTAAACTCCTTATCTTCTAAATCCTTTTTACCACGGGATTACCGAACCCGTAAGCTCGCTTACCGAGCTTATTTTATTATCTTCCATAAACTTCTTTAAGCCCTCGTTGATTTTTATCGGGGCATAAGGATCGTTAAAAAGTACCGTTCCAATCTGAAGCGCCGAGGCTCCTGCCATAAGCATTTCAACAGCGTCCTGCCACTTTGAAATTCCTCCCATACCGACTATCGGAATTTTAACGGCGTTATAAACCTGCCATACCATTCTGACCGCTACCGGAAATACGGCGGGGCCGCTCATTCCGCCGGTGTTGTTATGGATAATCGGACGTCTTGAGTTTATATCAATTCTCATACCCGTAAGCGTATTAATCATCGAAATAACGTCAGCTCCGCTGAATTCGGCGGACTTAGCAATCTCGGCGATATCGGTAACGTTCGGGCTGAGCTTAACCATAAGAGGCTTTTTACAATGCTTTCTAACCTCAGAGGTGATATTGCCTACCGACTCGCAGGAGGTTCCGAACTGAACTCCCCCGCTTTTTACGTTAGGACAGCTTATATTAAGCTCAATAAAATCAACCTCGGTATCGGATAGCTTCTCCGCCATAGCGCAGTAATCCTCAACGGTGTTGCCTGCAATATTCGCAATAACAACGGTATTCTGAGCCTTAAGCCACCCGAGGTCTTTTTCGATAAAATGGTCTACACCGGGGTTCTGAAGTCCAACCGCGTTGAGTATACCTCCCTCGGTCTCGGCAATTCTCGGAGGAGGATTACCGAGGCGCTCCTTAAGAGTGATTCCCTTACAGGATACGCCGCCGATTTTTTCAAGCGGATAAAACTCGCTGTATTCACGTCCGAAGCCGAATGTGCCCGAGGCGGCTATAAGCGGATTATTAAATTTTACTCCGCATAAATTAACGCTTAAATCACTCATAAAAAACCTCCTCGGCATTATATACGGGGCCGTGCTTACATACCTGAGTCATACTCTCGCCTTCATTGGTTTTAGTTTTGCAGGCGCATACGAGGCACGCCCCGATACCGCAGCCCATCCTTTCCTCGAGAGAAACCTGACAGTTGACCTTGCCCTTACACACAGCCGCTACAGCCTTAAGCATAGGAATAGGTCCGCAGGCGCAAACCTCGTCGATTTCATCAAGGTGCTCAAAAAGCACATCGGTAACAAATCCGGAAACACCCGCCGAACCGTCATCCGTAGTAAGAAAAACCTTATCGGATATCTTTTTAAATTCATCCTGCAGTATAATGAGCTTTTCGTTTCTGAAGCCTGTTATAATCATCGGATCCTCAACCTGTTTTGCGCTGAAAAGCAGCGGAGGAACGCCTATTCCGCCACCGACAAAGCAGTAACGCTTACCCTTTTCGAGGTTAAAACCGTTGCCGAGAGGAGCTAATATTTCAACCTCATCGCCGGGCTTCATCTCGGACATTATCTTAGTTCCCTCGCCCTTAACCTGAAAAACAAGTCTTAAAGCAGTATCATAGGCGTCGCAGATAGAAATCGGACGTCTTAATACTCTTCCTGGTACTTTAATATTAACAAACTGACCGCCTTTACAAAGCTTAGGGAGCTCGCTGTTTTCGACAGTCCAGTCAAAGATACCCTCGGCAATTTCTTCATTTTTCAAAAGCTTAAACGGTTTTGAATCGTACTTCATATTTCCTCCGATTTACAGTCAATTATACTTTAACTCAACACAAATTGTATTAAGAGTCTTTTTTTCGGACACAGACACGGACATCTGAAGAATATCCGAGCCTAAAATTGAATTAGCTTGCTTAATATATTCGGAAAATAAAAACAGAGAGCCTCCGAATAATTTAGAGTATGTTGTTTTATAGTTTAGATATCCGGGATGAACATAGATGTAAAAATACCGGCTGCGCGATTTTGCGGCTTTTGCAAGGTCCTCTGAAAGCTTATTATCCGAAAGGCTCTTAATAATTGAGCCCTTGTATCTGTAATAGTTGTATTTTACAGCGGTGCATTTCGGGATAAAAAGGTTCACCGCGGTTAAAGAACCGTCTTTTCCGAACAGCTCTTCATCATTATAAGCTTCCATACCGGGAACAATTTTATGGGTTTTCTTAAGCTGAGCGGTTGTTATGTTGAAATTATCATACATAAAAAAGTCGCCCGTATCATCCCATGTGACATCGGTATAATACCAGTCACCTTCTATTTCAACAGCATTCCAGATATGACCGTTCGCGGTATTATCTCCGTAAACCGCAACTGAATTTATCCCCGCGTAAGATAACAGAAGCTGAAACGCGGCGGTATAGCCCATACAAACGGCGCTCTGATTTACCAGACAGCCGTAAATCGTATACGGATCCTTATATTTTTCATCAGGGTTTTTAAGATATTTACAGTTTTTTACTATGTAATCGTGAATATAAAGCTCTCGCTCGAACTCAGACATACCCTTTTTAAGTTTTTTAAGAATACCGTTAATAACCGCGTTGAGCTGTTTAAGTTTTTTACTGTACTGCGCTTCGCTCATTGTAGCATAGAGCTTAATCGTAAGTCCCGTTGCGCTTATTGAATATGAATAAGGCTCGGCAAGCCAGAACACCTGAGGATTATCCTGATAAAACGCCATTACAGCCCTCGCAAGCTGCCGGCGGGTAATATCACAGCCTTCAAGCACAATAGGCTCAATAATATAGTTATTATCGTATGAGCTGTCGGTTTCGGAGGTAAAATCGGTACAATGAGCAATAAGCTCGCTGTAAACGCGTCTTTCCGAATATGAGCTGAGCGTATTATAGCCACAGTTAAGCTCAATCTTTTTATAATACGGTGACGGTTTTACTGCCGAATCAAGCTTGGTTTTATCTATTTTAAGCGAATTCTTACTGTTAGTGTTTTTTATCTCGGACTTGGTAATCTTTTTTGTTGAGTAAATCATCTGCGAGCACGAGGTAAAAAGCAGGGAGATTACAATAAGAACCGGTATTATAATTCTTTTAAGCAATTATTTCATCCCTTATATGTAATCAATCGGAAGCGTAGCGACGGCATTTAAACTTAAATCGGCTATATTACCGCTTAAGAACTCGTAATAGCCCTGAGAACCGACCATTGCGGCGTTATCGGTACAAACGCTTTTATCAGGCTTATAAAACGTAAAACCTTTTTTATCGGCTTCCTCAGAAAGTCGTTTTCTTAAAAGTGAATTAGCGGAAACGCCGCCCGCAACCACAAGGGTTTTAACGTTAAAATCTTCTGCTGCTTTAATAAAATTGGATACCAGCAAATCTACAACCGCTTTTCTGAATGAAGCACAGATATCTTCCTTAGGAACTGCTTCACCTCGCTGCTCCATATTATGTATCAGATTTAATACTGCTGTCTTTAAACCGGAAAAGCTGAAATCATACGGAGCGTCGCGTACAACCGGCCGCGGAAAACTAAAGGCATTTTCATTTCCGAGCTCGGCAACCTTATCCATTTCAATACCACCCGGATAAGGCATACCCATTGTTCTCGCCGCTTTATCAAAAGCCTCGCCGGCGGCGTCGTCGCGGGTTTTTCCGATTACCTTCATCTTAGTGTAATCCTCAACCATAACAATATGACTGTGCCCTCCGCTTACAACAAGGCATAAAAACGGCGGTTTTAAATCCTTATGCGAGATATAATTTGACGCTATATGACTTCTGAGATGATGAGTCGGCACAAGCGGCTTTCCGCTTGAAAGCGAGAGCCCCTTAGCAAAGTTCACGCCTACAAGCAGCGCTCCGATTAAACCGGGAGCGTGAGTTACGGCGATAGCGTCTATATCATTTATAGTAAGCTCAGCCACGGATAAGGCGTTTCTTACTACCGGTACGATAGCCTCAGCGTGACGGCGCGAAGCAATTTCAGGCACAACGCCGCCGTAGAGCTTATGCTCCTCAACCTGAGAGGCTATTACCGAGCTGAGTACAACTCTTCCGTCCTCAACGACTGCCGCTGCAGTTTCGTCGCAGGAGGTTTCTATTCCCAATATTTTCATATATCGTTTTCCTTATCAAAATATTTAGTAAGCAAAAGAGCGTTTTCCGCGGGATTAGAATAATAGTTTTTCCTCTCCCCGACCTTTTCAAACCCCAACGACTTATACAGATTTACTGCCGCCGTATTAGAGGGACGCACCTCGAGAGTAATAAAACTCAGAATATCCCCGTAACGTTCGATAAGACAGCTCACAAGAGCCTTACCTATACCCTGACCGCGATAGTCGGGATGAACCGCAACATTTAAGATATAACCCTCATCCGCAGCGATACTTACGCCGATATAACCGACAATTTTATCGGTTTCGGCGATATAAAAACGGCATGAAGCGCTGTTAAAGGAATCCCTTATACTTTCCTCGCTCCAGGGCTTTGAGAATGATAAACGTTCAAGCTCCGCAACGGCAGGGATATCACGTTCCTTAAGCTCTTTAATAATCATATTTCCTTAAGGCTCTCGTTTACTGCGTCGTAAATTTCGTCCCTGCACTTACGGTAGGTATCCTCGTCCATACCGTACGGGTCGGAAATACCGCCGGTCTCGGCGCCTAAAAGCCATATTTTATATGGATTTGCGCCTAAAGCTATAAGCGCGTGCTTATGACGCGGACTCATAGTGAATATAGCGTCATATTCCGATAAATCGAGCTCACGGACATTCTTAGTCTTATAACGCGAGATATCAACGCCGATTTCCGAGCATACCGAAATTGCGAATGCGGAAATCGGATAACCGCTTACGGTAGAAAGACCGGCGCTCTCGCACTTAACCGGTAAGTCATTATCATAAACAATTTTTTCGCAAATACCCTGAGCCATAGGACTGCGGCAGGTATTGCCGGTACATACAAATAATATATTCTTCATAATAACACCCTCCTATTATCCCTTAGCGTCGTACCAGGTTTCACCCATTGACGCTTCGGCAACAAGCGGTACCTTTAAATCGACCGCTTTTTCCATTTCTTCCTGCAGGAGCATAGCTACTCTCATAGCCTCATCCACGGGAGCTTCAACGATAAGCTCGTCGTGCACCTGTAAAATAAGTCGTGAGCGTAAGCCCTCAGTTTTGATTCGGTTATCAACATTCACCATAGCGATTTTGATAATATCCGCCGCTGTACCCTGAATCGGCATATTGCGGGCAACTCTTTCACCGAAAGCCCGTGTCATATGATTTCCGGTACTAAGCTCGGGAAGATATCGTCTCCTGCCGAACATCGTAACGGCATAGCCTGTTTCACGCGCCTGCTCAACAACATTTTTCATATAATTATCAATCCCGCTGTAATGAGCGAGGTATGATTTAATATAGTTAGCCGCTTCTTTATTAGTTACCTTTATATCCTTCGCAAGCGAATAAGCCCCGATACCGTAAACGATTCCGAAGTTAACGGCTTTCGCACGGCTTCGCATCTGAGGCGTAACCATATCGAGCGGCATATTAAATACCTGAGATGCGGTAATTGAATGAATATCAACGTTATTCTTAAACGCATCTATCATATTTTTATCGCCCGAAAGATGGGCAAGAACTCTAAGCTCAATCTGACTGTAGTCGGCGTCAATTAAGACACAGCCCTCTTTAGCAGTAAAAAACTTGCGCATTTTCCTGCCGAGCTCGGTACGAACGGGAATATTCTGTAGATTAGGCTCGGTTGAGCTGATACGTCCCGTGCGAGTTTCAGTCTGGTTAAAGCTCGAATGAATCCTTCCGTCAGAGGCGATTACCTTTAAAAGTCCGTCGCAGTAGGTGGATTTAAGCTTTGAGAGCGTTCTGAAATTCAGAACCATTTCAACTATCGGGTAGCTGTAGCGAAGTCCCTCAAGCACCTCGGCGTTAGTGGAATAACCGCTTTTTGTCTTTTTCTTAGCTGGAAGTCCCAGATTTTCAAAAAGCACAACTCCGAGCTGCTTAGGCGAATTAATATTAAATTCACAGCCCGCCTGAGCGTAAATCTCGCTTTCGAGGTTTTTAATCTGAGCTGAAAGCATTTCGCCGTAAGCCTTAATACCGTCTTTATCAACCGAAAAACCGACGTTCTCCATTTTTGCGAGCACGTTAGCAAGAGGTATTTCAACGTTATTTAAAAGCGAGGTCATTCCTTTTTCTTCAATATCGGAAAGAACCTTTCCGCAAAGCTCGGGGAGCTTATACACGGCAGGATATAATTCTTTATCAGAATTATCGATAACAGGAAGCACTATGCCGTAGGCTCCGCACAACTTATCAAGCCCGTAGGATGAGGACGACGGCTGAAGCAGATACGCCGCAAGCAATAAATCGGTTTTAAGATTTTTTACTTCAAAGCCGTTTTTATCGGCGTAAGCGAAAACCGGTTTGCTGTCAAAGGTATATTTTTCAATTCCTTCATCACATAAGAGTTTTTCAATTTCATCTTTATTCTTAAGAACTCCGACGTAACCGTCAGCGGCAACCGCTAAAGAAATATCATTCTCAAATTCAGCCGTAAAGTACAGCTTATTTTCTTTAAAGGAATTAATTTCTTTTACCTCTATTGTTTCACACTCTGCTGACTGAGCAGTTTCCGAATTATCGGAAATCTCCCTGAGCCTAAGCTGGTCAATCAGCTTAAACAGCTCAAGAGACGCCATATATCTTACAGCTGCATCAGCGTCGGGAATAATAACCTTATAGCTGTCGAAGTCGGTATCAATCGGAATATCGCGCTTAATCTCACCGAGCATACGGCTCATATACGCCATATCCTTATCTCTTTTAAGCTTTTCGCGTACACCGGGCTTTATATCAATTGTATCTATATTTTCATATATATTATCAAGATTATTAAAACGTACAATCAAATCGGAAGCGCCTTTAGGTCCTATTCCGGTAACTCCGGGAATACAGTCGGAGCTGTCACCCTGAATTGCTTTGATGTCAATAAGCTGTGCGGGCGTAACGCTGTAATCCTCCATAATTTTTTCGGGTGTATAGAACACATTACCCTTATTGGAGGCTAAATCTACGGTAGTGTTTTCGCTGACAAGCTGCAGGGAATCCCTGTCGCCCGTTGCTAAATAACATTTATTGCCCGAATTATCCGCGGCGGCGGAAAGCGTACCGAGTATATCGTCAGCCTCATAATCCTCGCAGGTTACAAGCGTATAGCCGAGCATTTTAAGAAGCGTTTTTAGCGGTTCAAGCTGAGCGGCAAGCTCATCGGGCATACCCTTGCGGTTAGCCTTATAGCCCTCATACGCCTTATGGCGGAAGGTCGGAGCTTTTAAATCAAAGGCTATAGCTATTCTGTCGGGATTAGTTTCGGATTTAATTTTCTCAAGCATTGTAAGGAACCCGTATATGGCGTTGGTAGGTTGACCGCTCTTTGTGGAAAGCGGTCTTATTCCGTAAAATGCGCGGTTTAATATACTGTTTCCGTCAACAACAAGAATCGTCATATTTTATACATCACTTCCGTAACCGTTTCATTATGTACGAACAATCTCGGCACTCGCTTTGAAATCGTACATACAACCTCGTAATTAATTGTATCGGCGCATAAAGCGAGGTCGTCGGCGGTTCTTTCACCCTTAGAGCCGTTTCCGAAAACGAGAACCTCGTCGCCGATATTAACGCCGTCGATACCGGTAATATCAATCATAGTCTGATCCATACAGATTCTGCCGACTATCGGAGCCTTTTTACCGTTTACAATCATATAGCCGTTTTTAGCGTAGGCTCTTATAAAGCCGTCGGCGTAGCCTACGGGAACCGTTGCGATTTTCATATCCTCTGCCGCGGTAAAGGTTCTGCCGTAGGATATTGTGGCGCCCTTTTTAATCGTCTTAATATGAGCGATAAGCGATTTCATCGACATACACGGCGTAAGCTCAAGCCTTCCGTCTAACTGCGGAGACGGCGCAAGTCCGTAAAGGATAATTCCCGCTCTTACCATATCGCAGTAGGTTTCGGGATAGTCCTCTATAGCGCCCGAATTAGAACAATGAACTATTTTTAAATCAATATTATTTTCTTTTAAAGAATTAACAGTATGCTTAAAGTTACTGTACTGTTTATCGGTAAACTCCTTGCCGTTAATATCGCTGTCGGATACGCAGAAGTGAGTAAAAATACCCTCAACCTCAATTCCTTTAAGTGCGCAGGCGGTTTTTATTTCTTCTATAGAATTATTATCTCTCGGAAACTCCTGACACATAAAGCCTATCCGGCTCATACCCGTATCTATCTTAATATGAGCTTTAACATTGACGTTATACTCAACGCATTTTTGACTTAGCGCCTCTGCGTAACCGAGCGAATAAACTGCCTGAGTAATATTGAGCGCTGCTAAATCCGCGGCGTTTTCAACGGGAGTAAAGCCTAGAATAAGAATCGGCAGGCTGATGTTATAATCTCTCAGCTCCTTAGCCTCATCAAGGTTGCTTACCGCAAAATAATCAGCGCCGAGCCTTTCGTAAAGCGCCGCAAGCGATACCGCGCCGTGACCGTAGCCGTCTGCTTTAATAACACAGCAAAGCTTAGTATCCCCGATTTTTTTCTTTATTTCCTTAAAATTCTTTTCAGCGTCATCGAGAGAAATCTCAGTCCAGGTACGCCTTACAATTTCCATATAATCGCCTTCCGTAATGTGTATTACATATATTATGACATAGTTAGATAGATTAATTATAATATAAAACGGTTCTATATTCAATACAATATCCGAAATTATAAAAAATTAGAGTGAGAAATGTTAAAAAGAATTGAATTTTTTTTATATATATGCTACAATAGCCTCTGTGTTTTAATTTATTAAAGTACTAAATAACTTTTATGGGGGGAATTATGAGTATTTCTAACATTATTGTTTTGTGCGCGTTTGCCTTCTATATGGTAATTATGATTTTAATCGGCGCAATCAATTCAAGAAACACTAAGAACAACGAGGATTACTTCCTCGGAGGCAGAGGACTCGGCGCATGGACCGCGGCTATTTCTGCCGAAGCGTCCGACATGAGCGGATGGCTTCTTATGGGACTTCCCGGTGCTTTCTATCTCACAGGCTCGGGAGACATCTGGATTGCTATCGGTCTTTTAATCGGTACAATTCTTAACTGGGTATTCGTTTCAAAAAGACTGAGACGATACACTATCAAGGCTGAGAACAGTCTTACGATTCCGAGCTTCTTTGATAACCGCTTTAAAACAAACGGTGTATTAAAGGTTATATCCGCTATTATTATCGCCATTTTCTTCTCGGTTTACACCGCCTCGGCGTTCTCCAGCGGAGCTAAGCTTTTCGCAACACTTTTCGGAAACGACGACAACTACTCTCAGGTTTACTTAATCGGTCTTATTATTGCGGCAACGGTAATCCTTATTTATACGCTTCTCGGCGGATTTAAGGCTGTATGCACTACCGACCTTATTCAGGGTATGCTGATGTTAGTTGCTATCTTAAGCGTTCCGATTATCGCTTACGCTATTCTTTCCGGCAACGGCGGTTTCGGCCATAATCTTATGCAGCACGCCGGCATTAAAGGTTATGAAATCACTAACGCGGCAACGTTTGTTAACCCTGTTGACGAAGGTCTTTCCTGGCAGGGAATCATTTCCGGTCTCGCGTGGGGTCTCGGTTACTTCGGTATGCCTCATATTCTCGTACGCTTTATGGCGGTTAAGAGCGAGAAGGAAATTAAGAAATCCGGTACAATCGCTATCGTTTGGGTTACACTCGCGTTTATTGCTTCTTTCTTCATCGGTATTTTCGGAAGAGCTTTCCTTACAAGCAACTTAAACGAAGCAACCAGCGAAACTGTATTCATCAGAATGATTCAGCAGATATTCACAGACAACTATGTACTTATCTTCATCGGCGGTATCTTCCTTTGCGGTATCTTAGCCGCTGTTATGAGTACTGCGGACAGCCAGCTTCTCGTTACGGCTTCGGCTATCTCCGAGGATATGTACAAGGGTACTATTAAGAAGAACGCTTCCGAAAAGAGCGCTCTTATGCTTGGCAGAATCGCGGTTATCATAATCGCTGTTATCGCGTTTGCTATCGCAATCGATCCCAACTCCAGTATTATGGGACTCGTATCAGACGCTTGGGCAGGCTTCGGCGCGGCGTTCGGACCTGTTGTACTTCTCGCTCTCTTCTGGAAGAGAAGTAACGGCGCAGGCGCTGTAGCAGGTATGATTACCGGTGCGCTTTCCGTAATTGCGTGGGACTACATCCCGTTCGTAAACGGCGCGACAATCGGTTCCGCTACAGGCATCTACTCTCTCGCTATCGGCTTCCCCGTAGGCTTAATCGCTATGGTAATTGTTTCACTTATCACGAAAAAGCCCTCTGATGAAATCGTTGCGGAGTTTGAAGGCGTTAAAAACTATAACGCAGAGTAAGTAAATACATTAATATACGGCTGAAACTCAACTCGGGTTTCAGCCGTTTTTTTACTTTATAAGAAACTGCGTTCCTTATAAAGTGAAAACGTTTTATATTTCCCGCTCAGTTGCGCTCTGCGTGCGCACGAGCGATGGATATACGAAAACTCCGCACTTTGGTGCGCACGCTTTCTTGTTTCAAAATTCTCTTGTTTAACGCTTATTACAGCATTATTCGTTATAATGTAAAATTCGCCAAAAAATATGCCTTAAATTTTGACATTTTTTATATTGATTTATTTCTAAATATACATTATAATTGTATTAGGTTTTATAACCGAAATATTTTTAAAGGAGGAAAATTACCAATGGGAATTTTCAAGAAAAGTGTAGCTATCGTATTAGCTGCTCTTATGTTATTCTCCGTAATGGCTATCACAGCTACAGCTGCTGCTCCTGCTGACGGCACATATTATGTTGCTGGTCCTACAGAGCTTTGCGGCGATAACTGGAAGGCTGATTCAGAGGACAACGTAATGACAGGCCAGAATGGCGTTTTCACAAAGACTTATACCGCAGTTGCTGCTGGTGATTATCAGTTCAAGATCACTAACGGTAAATGGGGCGACCAGGAAGGCGGCGCTGACTGGGGTAATGGCACAGGTAACTATAAGTTTACAGTTACAGAAGCTTGTGACGTTACAATCACATTCAACACTGCTGACGAGTCTATCACTGTAACAGGTGATAAAGTTGAGACCGCTAAGGAAATCACAATCGAGTCATTAGCAGTAGTTGGCGAAGCTGGTCTTTGCGGCGGTAACGGTTGGAACCCCGCTGATCCTGCTAACGTTATGACTGAGAAAGACGGCGTTTATACAATTACACTCAAGAACATTGAGGCTGACGCTGAAGGTTATCAGTGGAAATTCGCAGCTAACGGCAAATGGGACGATAGCTGGGGCGTTAAGAAAAACGGCGATACTAACACATACGCTGAGAACGAGCTCGTTTACAACGGCGACAACTTCAAGACAGTAGTAGAGAAGGATTCTGATATCACATTCACATTCGACGCTACTAAGATGGATAAGGCAACAGGCGTTGGCGCTACTTTCAAAGTAGAGTTCTCCGAGCCCACAATTGAGACAACAGTTGAAGAGACAACAGAGGCTACTGAGCCCGAGACAACAACAGCTGCTCCTGAGGAGACAACAGAGGCTACTGAGACAACAACAGCTGCTGCTGAGGAAACAACAGTTGCTGAAGAGACAACAGTTCCCGCAGGCGAGGAGACAACTGCTGCTACAGAGGCTACAGAAGATACAACTGCTGCTGAGGCTACAGAAGCTACAACAGCTGCTGAGGGCGAAGAGACAACAGCTGCTCCCGAGGAGACAACAGAGGCTCCCACAGAGGCTGACAAGCCCATCGTTGCCGGTTTCTATCTCGTAGGTTCCGAGGAAGTTTGCGGCGCTGAGTGGGGCTGGGAGAAGCCCTATAACTTCGGCGAGCCGATGAAGCAGGCGACTGACGGTACATACTATCAGGTTGCTGAGAACATCAAGGCTTCCAAGGGTAACGTAACAGACGAAGGTCCCGACATCTATGTATTCAAGGTTGTATACGTAAATGAGCAGGGCGGTATCACATGGCATCCGGGCGGAATGGGCAACAACACTATCGTTAACGTTGCTGAAGACGGTTCTACAATCCTCTTCCAGTTCAAGCTCTTAGCTTCCAAGCCCACTAAGGAAGGTTCCGATCCTGAGGCTGTAATCGCTACAGTTTACGGCGCAAACGATCAGAAGCCCGATTTCACAGATCCTAAGTATCCTGCAGAGCCCGAGACAACAGTTGCTACAGAGGCTCCCACAACAGCTCCTGAAACAACTGCTCCCGTAGTTACAGAAAAGAAGGCTAATACTGTAAAGGTTAAGGCTACTGCTACTAAGAAGATCACTGTAAAGGCTCTCAAGAAGGCTAAGAAGACATTCAAGGTTGCTACTATTAAGATTACTAACGCAAAGGGTAAGGTTACTGTTGCTAAGGTTAAGAAGGGCACATCTGCTAAGATCTACAAGAAGATCACTGTTAAGAAGTCTTCTATCACACTTAAGAAGGGCTCCTACAAGAAGGGCACTTACAAGGTTAAGTTTACTGTTAAGGCTGCAGGTAACAAGGATTACAAGGCTAAGACAGTATCTAAGGTTGTTACATTTAAGGTTAAATAATTAATCTTTAATTAAATCAATCATCATTTATCCCCTGCCGTTTTGGCAGGGGATTTTTTCGCCTTATTTAAATTAAATTCCTGTAACTCTTATTTACAAACCGTTTATACTTTCCCAGGTTACAATTTAGACACAAATTGTTGATTTTTAGCGTTTAATTCCAAAAGAAAATTAAAATAGATTTTTATGCTCGTTTTGCACAAAAATATACTCTGAAATTTGGCAATTTGACTATTGACGAAAATAGGCAAATCCGCTATAATGTGCTGGCGAGTTAAGGGAGACCACAATATATTGTGTTTTAAAAGAAAAAACCTTTACAACAGTGTAATAAAGAAATTAACGGGAGGATTTAGAAATGTTAACGAAAATCAGAAAAAGAGACGGACGTACCGCAAACTTTGATATTGATAAGATTACGCAGGCTATCTATAAAGCAGCTCAGGCTATCGGCGGTACAGATTACGAGACTTCGGAAAACCTTGCCAAGCAGGTATGTGAAATATTAGAAGCTCAGGGCAACAGCGAACCTACCGTTGAGCAGGTACAGGATACTGTTGAAAAGGTTCTTATCGAAAACGGCCACGCAAGAACAGCTAAGGAGTATATCCTTTACCGTGCAGACCGTACACGAGTTCGCGATATGAACACAAAGCTTATGAAGATTTACGAGGACCTCACCTTCAAGGCTGCTAAGGATAACGACGTTAAGCGTGAGAACGCCAACATCGACGGCGATACCGCTATGGGTACAATGCTTAAGTACGGCTCAGAGGGCGCTAAGCAGTTCTATCATATGTATATCCTTAACCCCAAGCACAGTAAGGCTCACCTCGACGGCGATATTCATATTCACGACCTCGACTTCTTAACACTTACTACAACCTGCTGTCAGATTGACCTCTTAAAGCTCTTTAAGGACGGCTTTTCAACAGGCCACGGCTATTTAAGAGAGCCTAACGATATTCAGTCCTACTCAGCTCTTGCGTGTATCGCTATTCAGTCTAACCAGAACGACCAGCACGGTGGTCAGAGTGTTCCCAACTTTGATTACTCGATGGCTCCCGGCGTTGTAAAGACCTACAGAAAGCGTTACCGTCAGAACTTAGAGAGAGCTGTTGAGCTTCTCTGCGACTGTGATAACCCCGAAGCGACCGCAAAAGAAATCTGCGACAAGGCTGAGGAAATTTCAGGAACAATTCCGAAGCTCGAGAATCAGACTCCCGAGTATAAGGAAGCCGAGTTAAAGCTCCTTACCGAAAACTTCGGCGATAAGATTGCGGGTAAAATCCAGCGCTTTGCGTTCAAGCACGCCGAAAGCGAAACCGACAGAGCTACATTCCAGGCTATGGAGGCTCTTATCCACAACCTTAACACAATGCACAGCCGCGCCGGCGCACAGATTCCTTTCTCATCCCTCAACTACGGCACAGACACCTCTCCCGAGGGCAGAATGGTTATGAAGAATATTCTTAAGGCTACTGATAACGGTCTCGGAAACGGCGAGACTCCTATCTTCCCCATTCAGATTTTCAAGGTTAAAGAGGGCATAAACTACAACCCCGGCGATCCGAACTACGATATATATAAAGAAACAATGAAGGTTTCCGCGAAGCGTCTCTTCCCGAACTACTCCTTCCTCGACGCTCCCTATAACCTCCAGTATTATAAAGAGGGACATCCCGAGACTGAGGTAGCTTACATGGGCTGCCGTACAAGAGTTATCGGCAATATCTACGATCCTGACAGAGAGCAGACTTACGGACGAGGCAACTTAAGCTTTACTTCAATCAACCTCCCCCGTCTTGCTATCCTCTCCAATAAAAACGTTGATTTCTTCTTCGAGCAGCTCGACAGAATGTGCGACCTCGTTGTAGAGCAGCTTCTCGAGAGATTTGAAATTCAGTGCTCAAAGATTGTAAGAAACTATCCCTTCCTTATGGGACAGGGCGTATGGCTCGATTCCGAAAAGCTCGGTCCCAACGACTCAGTACGCGACGTTCTTAAGCACGGTTCGCTTACTCTCGGCTTTATCGGTCTTGCAGAGTGTCTTAAGGCGCTCGTAGGCAAGCATCACGGCGAGAGCGAAAGCGCTCAGAAGCTCGGCCTCGAAATCGTTGGCTATATGCGCAAGAAGATGAACGAAGCTACTCAGAAGCATCAGCTCAACTTCGCTCTTATCGGAACACCCGCAGAGGGACTTTCAGGCAGATTCGTAAGAATCGACAAGGAACGCTTCGGAGTTATCCCCGGAGTTACGGACAGAGATTACTATACAAATTCCTTCCACATTCCTGTATATTACAACATCTCCGCGTTCGATAAGATTAAGCTTGAGGCTCCGTACCACAACCTCACAAACGGCGGTCATATCTCCTACATCGAACTTGACGGCGATCCGACTCAGAACCTCGACGCGTTCGAAGCGGTTATCCGTCAGATGAAGGAAAGCGGCGTAGGCTACGGTTCAATCAACCATCCCGTAGACAGAGATCCCGTATGCGGTCATACAGGTATCATCGGCGATTACTGCCCTGTTTGCGGCCGTAAGGAAGGCGAAGGCGGTAAGGGCTTCGAGAGAATCAGACGTATCACAGGGTATCTCGTAGGTACACTCGACCGCTTCAACGACGCTAAGCGCAAGGAAGTTGAAGAAAGAGTTAAGCACAGTATCGGCGAAAGCGTTGATATGAGCTTATTTGAAGAAGAATCCGCATAATGGGAACTAAACTGAACTTATCCGGGGTTGTCAGCGAGAGCATCGTTGACGGCCCCGGTATCAGAATGACGATATTTACTCAGGGCTGCCCGCACCATTGTAAGGGATGTCACAATCCCGAGACCTGGCCGTTTGAGCTGAGACATTCGGGCGACGTTGATAAAATTCTTAATATTGCCGTAAAAAATCCGATTTTACAGGGACTTACGTTTTCGGGCGGAGAGCCTTTCTGTCAGGCTGAGGCGCTTGCGGAATTAGCCGAGAAATGCCACGAAAACGGTCTTAATGTTATGTCATATACAGGCTATACCTTTGAGGAGCTTTTAGCAGGCAAGGATGAACATCCGGAATGGATAAGACTTTTAAAAAGCTGTGATTATCTCGTTGACGGTAAATTCGAGCTTGAACAGCGAAGCCTTATGCTTCTTTTCAGAGGAAGTAAGAATCAGAGATTTCTTGACGTACCTAAAAGTCTTGCGGCAGGAAAAGCAATCAGCGTTGACGAAGATAAGCTTTACTCGGGAACAAAAACAAGAGATATAAAAGACTAAAACGCGGGTTTATGCCCGCGTTTCTGTTTTTAATAGATAATATCCACTTGTAATACCTTGTATTATTCACTTTAATAGATTACAATAGTATTAAGGATGTGAGAATATGAAAAGATTTATAAGAGCGTTTTTGTTTATTACCGCTCTGATATTTTTTATCTGGTTTACAATCCCGATATTCACATTGCGGATAATAAACCCGGGAAATATACTCGGAATCATAATTTGTATTTATATTTTAATCTGGGGCGGGTTCAACAGCAGTTATATAAAATTCAAAGAACGGCTGTGCAGGCTCAAGGCGGTACGAATAATATGGAAGTGTCTAAATGTGCTTATAGGCATTTTTGTCGCTTACGCAGTAATTATAAGCGCTTTAATGGTAAATACGGCGTTCTTTACGCCTCCCCCGGAAAATTCTACCGCAATTGTGCTCGGAGCGCAGGTTAAGCCGTGGGGTCCAAGCACGCTTTTACAGCAGAGAATTGACGCGGCGGTTAAGTATATGAACGACAATCCCGGCGCAAACGCTGTAGTCACCGGCGGAAAAGGTGATGATGAAATAATGAGCGAAGCGCAGTGTATGTATGAAAATATGGTAAAGCAAGGTACAGACGCTAAAAGGATATACAAAGAAGATAAAGCAACTAATACAAAGGAGAATTTATTATTCTCTTGCAGAATTATTGAGGACAACAATCTAAATAAAAACTTAGCCGTAGTAACCGACAGCTATCATCAACTAAGAACACGCATTATTTTAAATAAGCTGAATATAAATACGCAGGCGGGCTCTGTAAATACAGTCAACGGCAGAATCGGAATAGTCACCTACCCTACATTTTTTGTGAGGGAATGGATAGCGATTCCGTTTGAGTTAATTAAATAGCGAAATAGAAAAAATATTGCGGGTCGGCATAAGCCAACCCGCGCTTTACGTATATTATTAATTATTTAAGATAAGGTGAGCTTCCGCCTATTGCGCCGTCAATTCCGGTAAAGTTGGAAGCACAGCATACATAAACTCTCATATTTGCGTTGCCGATGCTGTCAACCGTGAGGGTACCGCCGGTAACGTTCTTAACGTCACCCGTAACGGCGTCTATATACTTACCGTTAGGGATATTCTTGAACGTTGCGCCGCCGCTTACTGCTACGCAAGCGAGCGAATCAATACTTTCCTCACTGTCAGTGTAACGGCGGATATACGCCATATTACCGCTTACATAAGAGCTGTCGGTCGTATACTGGCCTTTCTGTAAGGCAGGAACGGCTCTTCTTATAGCGTTGAGCTTCGATAAATGCTTACATAAAGGACTTTCAAGAGTCTCCTTAACCTTACCGCTTGCATTGAATTTACTGAAATCATCGGCTGATACACTGCCCTCGAGATAATCTCCGTAATAAGCACGGCAGGTATCGGAAAGCGGAAGGTTCGGACCTTCATCAATTTTATTGTCCTTACCGAATTCAACCTCGTTGCCGTAATAAAGGCAAGGGATTCCGCGGAAGGTGAACATCAAATCCATATTCTCCGCCCAGGCCTGAGTGCCGTGGTTATAACCGACCTTCTGGCAGTTATCGGGCGAATAGTCGTGAGACTGAACATACATTACATTCCAGGTTGAATCGTTAAAGTACTTATCCTCAGCCTTAGCGGCGCCGAAGGCTCCGCCTGCGCTGTCAAAGCACCAGTGCATCGTAAAGTCGATAGCGTTCATACCCGAAGCCTTGCTGTAATCGGTTTTATGATAATCAATACCCTTTAAGAAGGCGTTATCGGATGTGGGCTGACCTGAGGTGCTGTCGTACTGGTTATAATGATCGAAGGTAAGGTTCATATTATCGTTGACAGCCTTAGCGTCGGTTCCCCAGTTCCATTTTCCTGCCCATGTATCAGAAGGCTCATCCCATGTATAGAAGGGAACGCTTTCCTCGGCGTGGTCACGATACCATGTCTGAGAATATCTGCAGCAGATTTCACCGAACATAAAGAAGTTTTTATTTCCGGAATCCTCGGCGGCAGCAAGAATCTGCTTATTATACATCATATTAAGAGAAAGTCTCGAAATATGTCTTACAGTATCTACACGGAACGCGTCAACGCCCATATTGATGTACTTTGAATACGCGTCGGTAGTATACTTCGCTACAGCGGGATTCTCGGTATTAAGGTCTACGCAGTCGCCGGCAATCTGACAATACTTACAGGTCCAGTCGTCCCAGTTAAGGCTCTGGAAGTAACCTGTGTGGTAATAGTTCTTCGCGTTAGCTTTATCAGAGGAAGAAACCTTCGACATCTCGTAATCGGTTGAAGCAGGCTTCACACCGGTCGAGTTATTATCCCTGATAGTCGTATTCTTCATCAGGTTAAGACGCGCATCATACTGAGCCTGAGGCTTTAAGTTCCAGTACTCCTGAGCGGTACTTACTCCTGCAAAATCAAGCAGCTCCTTAGTCGGAACTAAGCTTGCTTCAAGGTCGGATAAATCAGCGTTATAATTCTTGGTAAATTCAGGACAGAGATTGGTCTCACCGAAGTTTCCGGTATGATTCCATACAACGTCCTGAACTATCTTCATACCCTTTGCGTGAGCTGTATCAATTAAATCCTGATAGGTAAAATCCTTACTCTCGTAGCGCGGGTCAACCTTTTCGAAGTTCAGCGCGTGATAGCCGTGGTAATCATAGCCCGAGGCATTCTCAACTACGGGAGTAATCCAGATTGCGGAAAAGCCTAAAGCCTTTATATAATCAAGCTTTTCGGCTAAGCCCTTAAAATCTCCGCGCCATGCAGGGTCTGAATCAGGGTTGCCTGCCTTTTCGTCATCCCAGCAATGAACGTTATTTGACTTATCGCCGTCATAAAAACGTGTAGGAATTACAAAATAAATAGTTTCCTCGCGGAAATCAATTGAATCAACAGGGTCGGCGTTATCGGGGTTGGATTTTCTCCATATATTATTCTTGCACCACCATTCGCCGCTGTTGCGCGTAAGCTCGCGTGAAAGCTGCTTACCGTCCTTATCGGTAAAGAGCATATTAATTTTAGTTAAGTTTTTAAAGGTATATGTATACCAATCCTTACCCTGAGTGTTGTCCTTATCCATTTTTACGCCCGGGTATTCGGTTTCAATATTCTTAGGAAGCGAATTCCAGTAGTATATATAGGGCTCTACACCCTCGCTTTTATAATGAACAATTATAGAATCGGAAGCGTCGTCCGCGACGGTATTTTTATCCGTTGTAACAGCGGCAGTAGTAACGATACCGATAGATACGGTCATAATGAAAGCAAGTATCAGAGCTATATGCATTTTAAACTTTTTCATAGCACACAAAGCCTTTCTGTAAAAAATTCAGCCGTCGCACGCTCATGCTGCGACGGCTGAACGGCACATAATTAGTTTAATATTTTCAAAAACTAAATCAACTTAATCAGAACGAAGTAATCATATTAGCAAGGAACTTCTGAATAAGTGTTGCGTCCTTAATATTTACGTTTTTATCTCCGTTAACGTCAGCAAGCTCTTTCTGCTCGGAATCGAGCGAAGTGAGTAAAGCGATAGCCTTCTGAATCAAGGTAGCGTCCTTAATGCTGATGTTGCCGTCACGGTTAACGTCGCCGAGCTTAGCGTCGGATACTGTAGGTCCGACTGTTTCGGGAGCGTTAGTAGCGGGCTGAGTTGCAGGCTGAGGCGACTGAGTAGCCGGCTGACCGCCGCCGCCCTGGTTGTCATCCTTATCATCCGCAGGGATACTGGTCTTACACTCATAAGAATAAGTGTTTGAAACAGTATCGTTGTAGGAATTCTGAACATAAGCCTCAACAGTATACTTACCTATCTTAGTAGGTTTATAGGTATAAGTGTTGCCTGTTGTATAATAAGCGGTATTTGTGTTTCCGTCGGGGTCGGTAATAACGAACTTATAGAAAAGAAGGTTAGTTCCTACCTTACCGCCGATTGCGCCAGTCGTGAAGGTTACGTTCGAATTCTGAAGGAGAGTTTTATTGGTTCCGAGCGAGTTGGTGAACGCGCTGATAAACGCGGACTCTAAGCTCGAAGCGTCCTGAATTTCAAACGCGAGCGTGCGGGATTCCTTATTACCGGCAGTATCGGTTACATCAAGCGTAAGAGTATATTTACCCGCTTTAGTCGGAACCCATGCAGTAGTTGAAGAAGCTCCGTCCGATAAAGTAGCAGAAGCGCCCGAGGAGTCTTTAACGCCGAACTTGTAGGAAACAGCACCCGCAGTCGAAGTAGCGGAAGCGGAAATCTTAACGCTTACGTTGGTATAGGAAGGAGAAGCAATACCGGTAGTAAAAGACGTAATCTTAACCGGACCTGTGCTGTAATCCTCCCACTCATTCGTTTTATTGTTAAAAATCTTAACGCCCGAAGGAGCAGTAAGGTTAGCAGTCTGTGCTCCGTCGCCGTTGAAAATAACGTTGGAATAGGTTTTATCCGGGGTATATTCCCAGACACCGTCGCCGCTGTCCTTCATCTGAACGCCCGGCCAACTTTTATTCTCGTTGCCGGAGCCGCCGTTTCCGTTCCACATATAGCAGTATACGGAAGACCAGCCGGCTTCATTTTTACAGTAAATTGTATTTGCCGCGCCGGTTCTCATCTTAGTCTTGCCGTCAGTTACGGTCTCGGTTACGTTCTCGGAGTAATCGGACCATGTTACGTCAAAACCGTCCTGCCAGGTATTGGCTTTAGCGATTTTACCCGAGCCCTCGAAGCTAAGCTCCTGAGACTGAGCGTCCTCGCCCTTAAAGATAACCTTATCGAAGTCACCGCTGAACTCATAAGACCATACGTCGCCTTTTACGAGCGTCATAGCCTCAAAGCTTACGTCCTCCGCGCTGTCGGCATCGTTAAACAAACCGCATTCGACAGTATCGAAATTGGTTATGGAGTTATCAAAGTACACCACGTTTTCATCTGCCGCGGAAGCACTAATCGCGGAAACCGCAATTGCCGAGAAAAGTAAAACTACCGCAAGAAACAAACTAATACATTTGTTTTTCATAATTTTTCCTCCTTCTAAAGAAAAAACAATTCCAAAACTTCCCATAATAATAATTATGTTTTATTCCTTATTATTGTAACAAAAATAAGCAAATTTAAATTTCCAATATAGAATAATTTAATCGTCAAAGTAACGAAAAAATTCATATTATTTTAAAGTTACTGGTATTAATTACTAAACGCTTTTTATGCCGTGAATTTTTATCGAAAAGAAAAAACACCGATAAAATAATCATCGGTGTTTTACTCATATTTTTCTTTTATATTTTTCCAGTATTTTTTAAAAGCCTGCTCGTTTTTATTATCGCCGTATTCGTAATATTTTACATCCTTAAGCGCGTCGGGCAGGTACTGCTGTTTAACGTAATGGTCGGGGTAGCTGTGAGGATAAAGATAAAACTGACCTTTCTCAGGGTTGTCCTCACCGTCGTAATGCATATTCTGGAGCTGTCTCGGAACAGGTCCTCCCTTCCCCGCTTTTACGTCGGCAACAGCCTTATCAATAGCCATAATACCCGAAATTGATTTAGGTGCGCTGCAAACCATAATTACGGCGTCGGCAAGCGGGATTCTCGCTTCGGGAAGTCCGACCTTAAGCGCAATTTCAACGCAGCTGTGAACTATAGGCAAAAGCTGCGGATACGCAAGCCCCACGTCCTCAGCGGCGCAGACCATAAGCCTTCTGCAAGCCGAAGGCAAATCTCCGGCTTCAAGCAGTCTTGCAAGATAATGAATCGCGGCGTCGGCGTCGGAACCTCGCATACTCTTCTGATAAGCCGATACTATATCGTAATGCTCGTCGCCGTCACGGTCATAACGAACGGCGGATTTCTGAGTCAGCTCATCAACGGTAGAGTATGAAACGCTTTTCCTGCCGTCAATCTCGGGAGTCGCAAGAACAGAAAGCTCTACGGCGTTTATAGCCTTTCTTACGTCTCCTCCGCAGGCAACTGCAATATGCGAAACGCTCTCATCGTCAATATCAATATCGACTTCCTGCTCGTTAGCAAGGAAATCAACCGCTCTGTAGACAGCTTTTTCAATCTCTTTAGGTTCAACGCTTTTAAACTCAAAAACCGTGCTTCGCGATAAAATAGCGTTATAAACGTAAAAATAAGGATTTTCGGTAGTTGAGGCAATAAGCGTAATCTTACCGTTTTCAATATACTCAAGCAGGGTTTGCTGCTGTTTTTTATTAAAATACTGAATCTCGTCGAGGTACAGCAAAACTCCGTTTATACCCATAAGAGTATCGGTAGAGGCGAATACCTCTTTGATATCGGCTGTGGAGGCGGTGGTACCGTTCAGCTTTTTAAAAGAACGGTTCGTAATTTTCGCGATATAATTTGCGAGAGTTGTTTTGCCCACACCCGAGGGACCGTAGAATATTAAATTTGGAACGGTACCGCTTTCGATTATTCTTCTCAGCGGTTTATTTTTTCCGAGAAGATGTCTTTGTCCGACTATATCGTCAAGGCTTTGCGGACGCAGACGGTCAGCTAATGGAGCGGACATATTTTTAACCTCCGGTTTTCAGTGATAAGTGATAAGTGGTAAGTGGTAAGAATATTAATAAACTTACCGCTTACCACATAATCTGATATATTCTATTCGTATAAAGGATATTTAGCGCAGATTTCCTCAACGCCTGCTCTTACCTTATCGGCGTTAGCTTCAAAGTCCTTGAGCACGAGAGTGATGTACTCCGCAATCTTATCCATATCGTCTTCCTTAAGACCGCGTGTTGTAACCGCAGCTGTACCGATACGCACACCGGAGGTTACGAACGGAGAAAGCGGCTCATTCGGAATAGTATTCTTGTTAACGGTGATATAGCACTCGTCGAGTCTAGCCTCGAGCTCCTTACCGGTAACGCCTGTGCCGCGTAAATCCATAAGAAGAACATGGTTGTCGGTACCGCCGGAAACGAGCTTATTACCGCGCTTTAAAAGACCGTCGGCAAGAGCCTTACAGTTCTTGACAATCTGAGCTGCATACTCCTTGAATTCGGGCTTCATAGCCTCGCCGAAGCAAACTGCCTTAGCCGCGATAGTATGCATTAAGGGACCGCCCTGAGTTCCCGGGAATACAGCCTTATTGATATCCTTAGCGTATTTTTCCTTCATAAGGATAAGTCCGCCTCGGGGACCTCTTAAGGTCTTATGAGTTGTTGTTGTAACGAAATCACAGTAAGGAACAGGGTTCGGATGAGCTCCGCCGGCTACGAGCCCGGCGATATGAGCCATATCTACCATAAGGTAAGCTCCTACCTCGTCGGCAATCTCACGAAGTCTCTTGAAATCAATCTCGCGCGGATACGCACTTGCACCGGCTACGATGAGCTTGGGCTTACATTCCTTAGCGATTTCAAGCACCTTATCATAATCTATATAATGAGTCTCGGGATCAACTCCGTAAGGAACAAAGTTATAGTATTTACCCGAAATATTTACGGGTGAACCGTGAGTAAGGTGACCGCCCTCGTTTAAGTTCATACCCATAACGGTATCGCCGGGGTTAAGCATAGCGAAATAAACAGCGGTATTAGCCTGAGCGCCCGAATGAGGCTGAACGTTACACGCCTCGGCTCCGAAGAGCTTGCACGCTCTGTCTCTTGCGATATTCTCAACAACGTCAACGCACTGGCATCCGCCGTAATAGCGCTTTCCGGGTAAACCCTCGGCGTATTTGTTGGTAAGAACGCTTCCCATAGCCGCCATAACGGGCTTGCTTACGAGGTTTTCGCTGGCGATAAGCTCGAGGTTTCTTCTCTGACGCGCGAGCTCGTCATCCATAGCTTTACCGATTTCGGGATCATACTGCTTTAAAAGCTCGATGTTTTCCATTTCCTTCATTTTGATCTCTCCTTAATTAATCAACTAAAATTACCTATTTCCTATTTCTTATATGTTATTTAAAACTCTGTCAACCAGAGAGTACATATCATTTAGCGTGCATACGCGCCCTGCTTCATTTCTGAAGCCCGCGGCGCCCTTAAATCCCTTTAAGTACCAGGCAATCTGTTTTCTTGACTGGAGCATACCCATTTTCTCACCCTTGTATTTACACACGAGCTCGATATGCTCTGTCATAATTTTAAGCTTGACCTCCGGTTCGGGAGGATTGATTATATTTCCTTTATCGAAATATTCTTTAAGTATCTTAAAAATCCAGGGAGCTCCGAGCGCGGCTCTTGCAACCATAAGCCCGTCGCAGCCGGTATAATCAAGCATTTTTTCAGCGCTTTTTATATCCTTAACGTCTCCGTTTCCGATAACCGGAACGCTGACGCTTTCTTTAACTGCCTTTATAATATCAAGATCACACTGCCCCGAATAATACTGCTCCTGGGTTCTGCCGTGAACTATTACAGCGTCGACACCGTTTTTTTCGCAGATTCCGGCAACCTCTACGGCATTAACGCTCTCTTTATCAAAGCCCTTGCGGATTTTAACGGTAACGGGGATGTTAACCGCTTTCTTAACAGCGTTTACGATTTCACCGCAAAGTGAAGGATCTTTCATAAGCGCGCTGCCGCTTCCGTTATTCGCGATTTTAGGAGCAGGACAGCCCATATTAATATCGACAATATCAGCGCCCTTGCTTTCGGCAATTTTCGCGGCCTCGCCCATAATATAGGGCTCACAGCCGAAAATCTGAATTGCGCAGGGATGTTCATCGGCTGAAAGCTCCATAAGCTCGAGGCTTTTTTTATCGTTAAAGCTCAGCGCTTTAGCGGAAACCATTTCGGTTTCACAGTAACCGGCTCCGAAACCGCGGCAAATCTGCCTGAAAGCCATATCGGTTATGCCTGCGAGCGGAGCTAAGGCTAAACGGGACTTTAAATCAACGTTACCTATCTTCATTAACGCCTGATGTCCCTGTCGTTATAGGAATTATACTTACGGTTGGTGTAATAATCATCGTTTAAAAGCCTCTGCTTCGCTCCGGTAATCTTATTACCCTCTTTATAGCGGTGCTTACCTGCTCCGCCCGTATAATTCGATTTATTGCTGATAATAACAATAATAATCGTTAGAACTCCGACTGTGACGCAAGCCCAGCTTGCGTAGCCGTAGGTAAAGTCCTTAACCTTTTTAGGCTTAACAACAACCGCGGTCGGATCCTCCTCGGTTACAATTTCGGGCTTGAAGATATCCTCGTACTCGGGATCCTCCTGCTTAGGCTTTTCGGTCTCGGGCTGTTCGTCGTTATCATTATCGTTATCTTCGTTATTAACTTGTTCTTCGGTTTCCTTGGGAGCCTCGGTCTCGGGAGGCGCTTCCGTTTCGGGAGGAGCTTCGGTCTGAGGCGGGGCTTCAGTCTCGGGAGGAGCCTCGGTTACAACGGCATCGGTAGCAACCTGAACGTCGTCACCCTCATCCTCGCCCACGGCAAAAGCCGCAATAAACGAGGAAAGCACAATGAGTATTATTATACTCAAAGCGGCAATCCTGCCCGGTATTATTTTATACTTCATAGATAATACTCCATACTACCCATTTTATTACAGATAGCATTATATCAAATCAATCTGAATTTTGCAAGACTTGAGTTAATGCTTTCCCTAATAATTTTCCCGAATATTTAGCTTCATCGAGTGTATTTCCGTCTGCTCCTACCTCAATTAGCAGCGAACCTGTATTAATATTCATATTATACGCGAAGTTTCCGAAGTCAAGCGGACGCGTCATTCCGCGGAATTTTGTTTCACATTCCTTTTGAAGCTTTAACGCAAAACGCAGGTTATAATTCCAATTCGGAAAATTAAAATAACCGTTCGGGTCGTAACCGCTTAAAATCATAATCTGAGCGCCCTTCTTGCCCTTGTATTTAAAGGTAGGCTTTATTTTATATGTATCCGTGCCGATTGAATCACGGTGAATATCAAGAGTAACCTTAATTTTAGGATATTTTTTTAAATATTTTTCGATTGTAGCGCGGCTTCGAAGATAGCTTCCGGTGTATGTATCATCATGAGAGGTTTTATCGTGTACCACGCCAATCCCGGCGCTTTTAAGCTCATTTTCAATTTCATCCCCTACGGCTATAACGTTATAACGGGAATCCGTGGTGCGCGGATAATAATCGGAGTAATAATACCCCGCGTCGCAGTCAATAAAGCTCTCGCTGGTATGAGTATGGTAGATTAAAACCTGAATATCGCTTGAATCGCTGAGCTTAAAGCCTAACTTTTTCTTAAGAGTCTCCCCTATATTCAGCGGATAGCTCGTATTATTCTTAACATAAAAGTTATCATATTTAGTTCCGCCGACTCGGTACTGCTTGGTATAAATCGGATATTTCTTCATTGAATTATGATTTGAGAAGGTATTATAATAATTCTCGGGAAATGGCAGCGAAGAAGTTTCCTTCTTTACTTCCTTTTTCTCGGAAACTGCCGGTTTAGACTTTACGGCTTTTTCGGGCTTATTCTTTTTCTTTAATGCCGGGAGCTTATAATTTCCCTTACCGAGAGTAAGCGACGCCGCCGCAAGGGGTATATTATTTTTCCGCGCAAATAATGATACACGCTCAAATACCGATACAAAAGCCAGCGCCGCCAGCAGCAGCGCCGCCGTTACATACACGCTGTTTTTTAATCTTCCGTACTTTTTCATGCTGACACCTGCTTTATAACATCTTACTAAGAATATGCGCAAACAAGCAGTTCTATTACAGCAGAGCCTCAATCAGCTTTATATCAATATCATTATGAAGCGCAACATTCAGTGAAAGGGATATAAGCCTGCTTGCGCGGTCAATAAGCAAATCGATTTCCTTAGGAGTTACTACCATTTTACGGTTATCCGGGCTTAACGCGTCAGAAAGCTCACGAGAAGTTTTTTCATCCTCGATATCGAGCAAATCCGAAACGAGAGTTACCGCGTCAACTACAGTCGGTACGCCGAGAGCTATAACGGGAACTCCTACGGAATCGGCCGTAATTTTACGGCGGTGATTCTGAACTCCTGCTCCGGGTGAAATACCGGTATCGCTTATCTGAAGCGTACAGCCGAGCCTAGAAAGCCTCCGCGAAGCAAGCGCGTCAATCATAACCAACGCGGTAGGTCTAACCTTTTTAACAATACTTTCAATATATTCAAAGGTTTCTATGCCTGTCTGACCCGTAACTCCGGGGCTTAAAACGGCTACAGGTCTTAAGGAATCCAGCCCCGTACTTCTTGCTATCTCACCCTTTATATGACGCGTTGCAAGAATCCGCGAGGCGGTTTTTGGTCCTAAAGCGTCGGGAGTTATCTCGGTATTCCCCAGTCCGCATACAAGCACAAGTCCGTTAACCGGCAAAAGCCTTCTTATTTCCCCGGCAATAGTCTTAATTCTATCGTCATCGCTTAAGAAATTATCCGTCATAGCGGGTACGTCAATAGTAATATAAGTACCCTGCTCCTTTTTCAGCTTAACGCTCGCCTGATGACTTTTCACACAAAGCCTTGAAATCTCCATACCGCTTTCGTTTCTTGACGTATACTCAACGCCCTGCACCTCGGCTCCCGCGAGCTCGCGCGCCTCAACCGCCAAATCAGTTCTTTTTTCCACAACAGCCTCAGCCTTTCCGGGATGTTCATAGGTATTATGGTAAAAACCGACGCGGTATATACATTGTATTTTACAGAAAGCTGTGATATAATGTAGAAAACCAAGTTCAGGTTGGTGTTTTTATGAACAAACTATTTAAAACAATAACTGCGCTAATTGTTGCGGCGGCAATATTTATGTCGGCGTTTTACGCTTCCGCGGTTGAATACAGTCCGAAAAACCGCCAGAAGCAGTTTAAAAACAACTCGGCGGTTAAGTTTAAAAACAGCGCTCAGATAAGCAGCCTGCCCTCGAGCTACAGCTCAAAGGATCCGGGCTGGTGTACGAGCGTTAAACAGCAGCGCGGCGAAATATGCTGGGCTTATGCGGCGATATCCTCAATGGAAACTGCGCTTCTTAAAAACGGATGGTATCAGAGCCCTCTTAATCCGTCATCTATAGATAAATGGAGTACTACAAGAGAAAACGGAGAGGGTTGGATAAGAGAAGAACTCGAATCAGGCACCACCTTCATCCCTATCGGTAATTTTATGAGCCGCAACGGTCCTCTTGAGGAAGGCGCCGATAAGGTTAAAACCGCCGTTAACTCTATAGCGTACTACGATAAGGGCGACGACGCTTTAATTAAGCTCGCTATTATGAGAACCGGAGCGATAACAGCGAACTTTTTAAACGACTCCTTCGGCTTCAGCAAAAACCGCGAGGCGTTCTGCATAACCGATAAAATCACGAGCTACGGAGGCCATGTTATTTCCGTAGTCGGCTGGGACGATAATTATCCGAGGGAGAATTTCAACGGAAATTATACCCCGAAAAACAACGGAGCGTGGCTGTGCAAAAACAGCTGGGGCAGCAATAACAGTCTCGGAGGTTATTTCTGGATATCCTACGAAGATTATTATCTTTTCAACAACGATTATTATGACCCGAGCTTTTCGCTCGAAAACATCTCGCAGGTAAAGGAAAGCGAGTATCTTTATCAGAACGAGGAATACGGCGCTACATACAGCTTCGGTTATATTGACGATAAGGACATAACTTACTTCAACGTATTTGATTTCTCCGAAAACGGAAACGTTCTTAAAAAAGTTATATTTGAAACAACCTCTCTCGGAGCCGAATACAAGGTATTCTACACTCCCGTTGACAACACCGGAACTCCCGTTAACGATAAGAGCGCATGGACTGAGATTAAAAGCGGAACCGTTGACTATAACGGCTATATCTGCGTTGATACAAAAGATGTAATTTTACCTCAGAGAAAGGCTGCTATAGCGGTTGAAATAAACACCGACGTTACTAAATACAAGGTTAAAAACAACATCGGCGTAGATGAATGGTTAAGAGAAAACGGAACTATAATGCGTTTTATCGACACCTGCTCCGCAGGAAAGTCATATGTCACTTATAACGGTTCAGTCGTAGACGTTAAAGACTACTACAAATCCGAGCTCGACGACGATATAGGCGGAACGCTGGTAATAAAGGCGCTGACTGACGGAAAGATAAACACCTCCGTTAAGGGCGATACAGACTACAATCAAACTGTAGATATTCGCGACGCGACTAATATTCAAAAGCACCTTGCTAAGCTTACGGCTCTTGATTTCAACAAGCTTGAAAACGCTGACTTTAATTTTGACGGAGTTGTTAATATCTGCGACGCAACGGCTATTCAGAAGTATCTCGCGGGTATTTAGGATATATATATCCCTGAAATATCCAGCCCTTCTGACCGGGGTTTTTATCCTTTATTCCGGCGTACGAAAGGTAGAATAAGCTGCCCTTATACGCCGAATTGGAAAAAGTAATTATACCGTCCTTAATCACTTCAACTACCGCGACGTGACCGCCGTATTCATTATCAAAACAGGCTACGGCTCCCGGAATAGGCTTTTTACCGAACTTATAGATTTTATTACTAATATTATAAGCGTACCATAAACGCGCATTGCCCGGGCACAGCCCGGGCTTTTTGTTTAAAATTTCATACACTCTCCCCCACGCGTAAGCCGTACAATTCGGCATACCGTATCCGCTTTTATAAAAAATATTGTCTTCGTAATAGCTTATCTCATCAAAATCCGGAGCCGAAAGTCTCGGTATAAATCCGCCGGTCTTAACGCGGTATTCTTTAACCTTTTTTACTGCCACTTTTTCTTTACACGAGGTTAATAGAATTAATAATGAACATAATACAATAAAAAATCTTTTCATATAAATAAATACGCGAAAATTCTTTTACTTATTCTATTAAACATATTTACAAAACGAGAAAGTTTTTTTATAATGAAACAGGGTGATAAATATGGAAATGGCAAATACTGTCAAGGACGCAAAAGGACTTTTAAGTGAACTTATGAGTCTGTTTACGCCGAAATACTTTATGAGAATAATTTTTTGCGCGGTTTTTATTGTGCTTATACTTTTAATATTTAAGTTAATAGTATCTCAATTTAAAAAGCAGGCTTCAAAAAGGGATATGGATCCCTCGCTTATAAAATTTTTCGTGAGAGTTATTCGGATACTGGAAATTATAATTATAGTTATGAGAATATTCTCACTGCTGAATATTTCAGGAGCAGGAGTTATAGCGGCGTTATCGGCGGCGGCAGCAGCGCTCGCTTTAGCGCTTAAGGACAATTTATCAGACATCACGGGCGGAATTGTTATTTTATTTACCAAACCGTTTGTTACCGGAGATTTTATAGTTTTCGGCGACCATAAGGGTTATGTTGAAAAAATCGATATGATGCATACATATATCCGCACTTATGACGATACGCATGTTGTTATTCCGAACAGCATAATAACAAAATCCGAGGTTGATAATTACACAAAGAACCCTGAGATTAGAGTTCAGATTTTCGTACCCGTAAGCTACGAGGCGGATATCGATAAGGTTAAGGAAACACTTTTAAAAATCTGCCGCAATATTGACCACGTTATTGATAACGAAAAATTCTTTCCTAAGGTTATGCTCGAAGAATTCGGCGAAAGCTCGGTTAATATGGTAGTAAGAGTATGGACTCCTTTTGAGTTCTACTGGACGGTATATTATGCTATTATGGACGGCATTAAAAAAGAATTTGAACACCATAATATAGTAATTCCGTACAATCAGCTTGATGTACATCTTGATAAAATTGAAAATTAAAAATGGAAAATTGATAATTAATGTCGGGCAGACAGAATGGTTATTAAAATAACCTCTGTTTCCCGACATATTTTTATACAAGCTCCGCTTGAAAAGAATAATAATACGGTCGGGCAGATAACGTTGATATAAAACCAAGCTATCTACTCGACCGAAATTATCAATTATAAATTTTCAATTTTATTTACAATAATCTTCTTATCCTCTATCCTGACTTCTTTATTACATACCTTATACGCGGCTTTTTTATGAGAGATGAGGATACAGGTTTTATTCTTCAGGCTTTCGATATTCTCAAGAAGCCTGAGCTCGGTATCGGCGTCGAGCGCCGAGGTTGCCTCATCAAGAATTATGATAGAAGCGTTGCAGAGAATAGCTCTCGCGATAGCGACACGCTGAATCTGTCCCTCGGAAAGTCCCGTGCCTTTTTCGCCGAGTACGGTATCAAGACCTTCGGGAAGCTCGTCTATAAAGTCCGCGCAAGCTATTTTAGCCGCCGCCATAATCTCCTCATCCGAAGCATCAGGACGTACAAAGGAGATATTATCACGGATTGTACCCGACAGCAGGAAATTGCCCTGAGGTACATACGCAAACATCCCGCGGACGTTTTTATCAACCATAACCTTTGAGCCGTCCTTCTGGCTTAAGTAAATTTCGCCCTTTGATACCGGGAAAACATCAAGCAGCAGCTTGGTAAGCGTACTTTTTCCGATACCCGAAATACCCGTAATAACGACAAACTCACCCTTTTTAATGCTGAGGCTCGTATCGTCAAGGACGATATCCCTGTCGTAGCTGAAGGTTATATCCTTAAATTCGATAGACTCAAGGTTATCGTACAACTCAGTTAAATCCAAATCGCTGTTAAGCTCCTCAATATGTTCATCGGGGAATTTTTCAATCTCAATAATTCGCTCCGCTGAGGCAAGAGCCTGATAATACTGCGGAAGAATTGAGGTTAAGCCCTGAATAGGAGTCTGAATCTGAGATACAAGCGATAAAATCTCGGTAAGAATACCGTAAGTAATAACGCCGGAAAGAATCTGAAACGAGCCCCATATAAGGCCGTAAATATATGCGCAGATAAAGACTACGGAAAAGCCCATTGTTGAAGCAATTGAGATGTAATTTCTCCTGCGCTTAACCCTGAAATTATTCCACTGGAGCTTTTCGGACTCCTTGGCTATACGTCTGTACTTGTTGAAAACTCTTATTACAAGCAGGCTTGAAAGCGATTCCTGCATAAAGCTGCGAACCTTACCGTCAGTCTCCTGAGCTCGTTTATGCAGGTTTTTAAGCGTACCCTTAAACAGAAGCATAACAATAAGAATAACAGCTCCGCCTACAACGAATACGGCGGCAAAGCGCCAGTCAATTGAAAACAGTATAATAAATATACCTACAAGCTTAACGATAAAGTAAGTAAGGTTCGGAACAATACTCATTATTGCGCCGAGTATTACGTCAATATCGCTCGTAAGCCTCGTCATAAGCTCGCCTGTATGAAACTTAGTAACCTTGGCGTAATCCTTTTTAAGTATAGTCTCAAAAAGATGAGATTTTATGCTGATTTCCAGCTTCGACCTCGCGTTAAAGGAAACGATTCTCGATAATATGTTAAGCAGAACCTGAAACAGCGTTACCGAAACAAGCAGCACAGAAAAAAATATTACCTTATCAACGTCGCGGTCATAGGCGGCTGAGTCAACAATACCGCGCGCAAGCTGAGCGGTAGCAACGCCGATATAGGCCAAAGCGGCGTAAATTACGGCGTTAAGTATAATATTACCGAGCTGCGGCAGCGAATGCTTTGCAATCCAGATTGTAGTATCCTTATCAAAGTTTTTCAGTCCTTTAAGATAGGAATCGGACATTTTTTTATTCCGCAATTATTTCACCGCCTTCATCCTGCACTTAACAGTTCCGTAGATTCTGCGAAACGGTCTTATATAGTACAGCAAATTATAATAAATCCTATAGCCTAAATGATGCACGGTATACATTTTACCCTTTCGGTAAAAAGCAGTCATAACCGCAATTATATCCTCGGGAAATATATTATATTCTTTCGTAATATTGTTATCGCCGAGCATAACGTATGAGCCGTCCTTCTTAAAGCCTACCACACGGTGAATAACATATTTACCGGTTTCACGGCGGAAGTAAAAGGCGACGTCAAAGAGCCTGAGCCTTCCCTCGGGCTTTTTTAATAAAACCATATCCTCGCCGTCACGCAGCATAGGGCGCATACTGTTGCCCTTAGGCACGAAGGAAACCGTTTTACCGTTTTCGAGCTGTTCCTTCATAAGAGGAACAAGCTCCTCCAAGCTTACTGTTTTATTCAAGTATACCGGCTCCCTCAACCTTAGCTACAAAGCGCTTTACGTCAGCGCGTGCGGTAGCTTCGTCAATATCGTACTCACTTAATACGGCGTTTACTAAATCGTCCTCCTCGCAGCCTTTCTGGAGCATTTCGAAAAGCATAGCGCCGCTCTCGTTGAGATTTACCATTCCGCTGAAATCAACTACAGCCTGTCCCACCGGAACGACCACATATGAGTCGGAAATCTTTCTGAGTAAAAAATCTTCTTTTACCTTCATAACATACCTCTGTTAATAATACTATGTTACATATTATATATCAAATACACGCAAAAATCAACAATATATAACTATCGGCAAAAGCAGATAACCGTTATTAAAACAATTAACGGAAATTTTTAATAGCGGTATCGGTTAATACGGGTGTAAGGTGTAAGCAAAATACGTTTTTGTAAAGATATTAAAAAACAATAAATTTTTTATTTTTAAAAAGTTTCTGTGTTTTTTGCCTACACCATTACACCAAAGTCACGAAACCTGCATAAACACTGACTTCCAGGGTGTAATGTGAACAATTTTCAATTACACCTTCCTTACACCCTCCTTACACCTTCTTACATTTTCCTGCATAATTACTATTAATAAAGCCAAGTTTTGTAATAAAAGTAACATATTTTATTGATACAAGAAAGCGTGCGCACCTAAGTGCGGAGCTTTCGTATATCCATCGCTCGTGCGCACGCAGGGCGCAACTGAGCGGAAATATAAAATGTTTTTTTACTTTATAAGGAACGCAGTTTCTTATAAAGCGAAAAAAGCCGCCGCATAACGCGACGGCTTAATATAAGCGGAAATTGATTATTTAACCTCAACCTCAGCGCCGGCCTCTTCGAGCTTAGCCTTAATTTCCTCAGCGTCTTCCTTGGAAACGCCTTCCTTAAGAACCTTGGGAGCACCGTCAACTAAAGCCTTAGCTTCCTTAAGTCCGAGACCTGTGATCTCACGAACAACCTTAATTACGTTGATCTTCTTTGCGCCGGCAGACTTGAGTTCTACGTCAAACTCAGTCTTCTCTTCAGCAGCAGCGTCGCCGCCTGCTGCGGGACCTGCAACTGCAACTGCAGCAGCAGCGGATACACCAAACTCATCCTCTACAGCGTGTACGAGATCTGCGAGCTCGAGAACTGTAAGGCCTTTTAATTCTTCAATAATAGCAGTAATCTTATCAGATGCCATTTTAATTTACCTCCATATAGTATAAGTTATTTTTTAATTTAGTGAAGCTTATTCAGCAGCTTCTTCGCTTTTAGCTTCCTCAGCGGGAGCCTCTTCAGCCTTAGCCTCCTCTGCGGGAGCTTCCTCAGCCTTAGCCTCCTCTGCGGGGGCTTCTTCAGTCTTAGCCTCTTCAGCGGGAGCCTCTGCTGTTTCCTCAGCAGCCTCCTCCTTCTCGGCAGGCTTGCAATTCTCTACGCCGCCTTCGTCAACGATAGCCTGAATAACACGGGCAAACGCTGCGATAGGAGCCTGGAACGCACCGAGAACATTTGCGAGAAGTACGTCTCTTGTCGGCAGCTTAGCGAGACTGTCGATAGTAGCTAAATCAACTACCGAACCGTCCATAAAGCCGGACTTGATTTCAAAGAAATCATGCTTCTTAGCGAAGTTCGCAAGAATACGAGCCGCAGCGGCGTAATCCTCGTCACTTGTTGCGAGAGCTGTAGTACCCTCGAGTACGCTGTCCATCTCGGAGAGACCTACCTCGTCGTTAGCACGCTTTAAAAGTGTGTTCTTAACAACGGTGTAGTTAACGTTATTCTCACGAAGTTCCTTACGGAGCTTTGTGTCCTCCTCAACGTTGATACCCTTGTAGCTTACTACAACGCCCATAACAGAGTTCTTAAGTCTTTCGGCTAACTCGGCAACAATTGCCTGCTTAGCCTCTAAAGCACTTTTACTTGGCAAAATTTTCACCTCCATATTAAATTATAAAAAATTTCGCCAATCTAAAATAAATCTCCCCGCAAAGACGCGAGGAGACGATAAAATACAATTAGTATGCATCTTCCTCGGTAAGTGGACGAACCTTTACGCAGAAGCACTTACTGTCTTTAGAAAAGCGATATATATTACACAAAGTGTAATTTATTAGGTTTAAGTCCCGATTAAACAGTAAATTTAGCGGGGCTGATGCGTACTGACGGTCCCATAGTAGATGTTACCGCACAGGACTTGATGTACTGACCTTTGGCAGCAGCGGGCTTAGCCTTGATGATAGCTTCCATAAGAGCGTCAAAGTTCTCCTTAAGCTTATCCTTACCGAAGCTTGCCTTACCGATTGGGCAGTGGATAATGTTAGTTTTATCAAGACGGTACTCAATCTTACCAGCTTTAGCTTCCTTAATCGCACGAGCGATATCGGGAGTAACGGTACCTGCCTTGGGGTTCGGCATTAAGCCGCGGGGTCCGAGGATTTTACCGAGGCGGCCTACAAGTCCCATGCAATCGGGAGTTGTAACGAGCACGTCGAAGTCCATCCAGTTTTCCTGCTGAATCTTCTGAGTCATATCCTCAGCGCCTACATAATCAGCGCCTGCTTCCTTAGCGGCGTCCTCGTTAGGTCCCTTGCAGATAGCAAGAACCTTAACGCTTTTACCTGTACCGTTAGGAAGAACCAGAGCTCCTCTAACCTGCTGGTCAGCGTGACGGCCGTCAACACCGAGACGAACGTGAAGCTCAACAGTCTCGTCAAACTTAGCGTTAGCAGTCTTTACAACGGTCTCGATAGCCTCGTCAATATCATATAATTTAGTTCTGTCGATAAGCTTAGCGTTCTCGACATATTTCTTACCGTGTTTCATCGTATTCCTCCATAATTAGGTGGTAAAGCGGAATTTCCTCCCACCCGGATTCAATTAGTCTACTACTTCTATACCCATACTTCTTGCTGTACCGGCAATCATACTCATAGCTGTATCGATGTTCGCGGCGTTTAAGTCGGGCATCTTAGTCTCAGCAATTTTCTGAACCTGTTCGCGGGTAATCTTCGCTACCTTCTGTTTGTTAGGCACGCCTGAACCGCTGTCGATTCCGCAAGCCTTCTTGATAAGTACAGCAGCAGGCGGAGTCTTTGTAATAAATGTGAAAGAACGATCTGCGTAAACTGTAATTACTACAGGAATAATAAGTCCTGCGTCCTGTCTTGTGCGCTCGTTAAAGTCCTTTGTGAACGCAACAATGTTAACACCGTGCTGACCTAAAGCAGGTCCAACAGGTGGTGCCGGAGTAGCCTTTCCGGCAGGTATCTGCAGCTTAATTAAGCCAACTACCTTTTGAGCCATTACGTTTGCACCTCCAAAATTCGTGGTAAATTGCGGGGACAATAAAGGGGCCCCTCCCACAGGGAACTTAAAAAGCTCCCAATATTAAAGCATATGCTTAATATTAATCTTCAATCGGTTCAGCCTGACCTAACTCAAGCTCAACCGGAGTTTCACGCCCGAACATAGATACAACTACGCGGACATAATCCTTATCGGGATCCATTTCCTCAACAACACCGACAAAGTCCTCGAGCGGACCGTCGATAATGCGGACGGAATCCCCTACCTTGTAGTCAACCTCGACTACGCGGCTTTCAACACCTAAGCGGTAAACCTCCTCTTCGGTAAGAGGAACAGGTTTAGACGAAGGTCCGACAAATCCCGTACAGCCGCGGATATTGCGGACAACATACCAGGTCTCGTCGGTATAAATCATTTTTACGAAAACGTAACTCGGGAAAATCTTACGCTCAACTTCCTTAGTCTTACCGTCGGTAGTCTCGGTTACGATTTCGGTTGGAACTTTTACTTCCGTAATCATATCCTGAAGTCCGCGGTTTTCAACCGTAGTCATCAGGTCGCCGGCTACCTTGTTTTCGTAACCGGAATAGGTATGAACAACATACCATCTAAGTGTTCCATCTGCCATTTACATTCGTCCTTTCCTAAAAGATATAAGACGAATCAAGTAGAAGAAGTATTCATTACAAGTCCTAACAGAGCGTAAAGACCTCTGTCGAGAGCATAAATGAACAGACCTGCAACTAAAATTACGGCAAGAACTATAAGGAAGTTCTTAGTCGCAGTCTTAGGATTGGTCCAAGTGATCTTCTTGATCTCACCCTTACACTCGCGAAGGTAATTCCATAAACGCTTAAAAACGTTAGGCTTCTTGGTAGACTTCTTGCTGGCAGCAGTCTTTTTAGCAATTGCTTTCTTATCAGCCATAGTTACCTCCGTTATTTAGTTTCTTTGTGAAGAGTGTGTTTCTTACAGAACCTGCAGTACTTATTCATCTGAAGTCTGTCGGGACTGTTCTTCTTGTTCTTCATTGTGTTGTAGTTTCTCTGTTTACATTCTGTACAAGCCAAAGTGATTTTAACTCTCATTGACGGCACCTCCCGTTATTTTTCGGAATATATTCAGCCTCCCTCAAAAGGGCGTTTTAAATTAAACTGCGCTTATATATATAGAAACACAATAAACCTATATACAGACGCAAAAAAATAAGCCCCTTATACGAGGTATAGCTAGTTTACCACAGTTTGGGACAATAGTCAAGAGTTTTTTAAAGAAAGTTTTATGTTTTATGAAAAAAGTTTTAAGCATGCTTCATTTGTCATTCTGAGCAGTGCCGCAGGCAAAACCGCGTCAGCGATTCAGTCGAAGAATCCCCTTTCTAACGTTCTTCTTTCATTGGGGGATCCTTCGATTCCGCTTCGCTTTACTCAGAATGACAAGCGCTTATCATCTGTTCTGCTGCGCTTGCAGGCGCTGAGTGATAGATTTCTTCTTTTTCTTAGGCTTCTCGGGCTTAACGGTCTTGCCCTTGAATTTAAGAGCCGCCTTAGCAGCTTTAAGTAAATCAGGAGATAAGAACTCGTTTACCGCCTCACGCTTATCCTCGGGAATATTGTTGAGGATTACGATTGTAATAATCGAACGGGTATCAAAATCGCCATTTTCATACTGAGTATTCAGGAGTGTTACGAGCTTTTCAATATCCTTTTTATTAGCGGTCTGAAGGTAATTCTGAACCTTGGGAAGGATTGAAGCCTTAGCGAAGGTTACGCCTCTGAAGGGATAATAGCAATCCTCCTCTTCCTTAATCTCATCCTTAAGCTCAGGAAAAAAGGTTACGAAACGCTTTGAAAGGAACAGCGGGTCTGCGTTACCCTCGTCGGAATCCTTCTTTCTCTTTTTCTTGGTAGTCTTAATACGCTTAACGGCGGAGGTTGAAGAGCAGTTCTCCACAAAGTCATTCGCGATAGAATCGGCTTCCTTCTGAGTATCAGTCTCCGGGTCAAACATCCAGGTAGCAAGAACCTTCCAGTCGTTGTCGGGACCTTCGTCGGTCATAGCGCAGTGGCGGATAACCATATGCTGCTTATCCATAAAATAAACTACCGAGTAAGCGTTCGAGTCCGAAGTAAAGAGAGATACGAGCTCATTCTCGCTCGGGCTGATTTTCTGTTTTGTAAAGCCCTGAGGAGCGAGCGCTTCCTCTACCTTCTTTGAAATACTATCAAAAGCTGTTTTTATATCCATTAATATCACATTCCTTTTAACATATGTAAGAGTATTATACATATAAAAGAGTTATTTGTCAATCAAATATAGCCTAAGCTCCTGCAATTCAAAAAACTTAAAACTTATAAATAAAAACTTGAAACTATTACATTAATATGATAAGATATTAAGTTGAAAAAAGTATAAGGAGAATACGAGATGAATAACGCTCCTATAGGCGTATTTGACTCGGGACTCGGCGGACTTACCGCTGTACGCGAGCTCAGAAACGTCCTTCCTAATGAAAATATAATATATTTCGGAGATACCGGGCGAGTGCCTTACGGTACGCGTTCCAACTCCACTATTAAAAGATATGCAATGCAGGACGCTAAATTTCTTTTAAAGCATAAAGTTAAAATGATAATCGCTGCCTGCGGAACGGTAAGCTCAGTCGCAACCAATCTGAAAAACGACCTGCCTGTTCCCTACACGGGCGTTGTATCACCGACCTGCTTCGCCGCCGCCAAGGCTACGAAGAATAAAAAAATCGGAGTTATCGGCACCAGCGCGACTATCCACAGCCACAGCTACCGCGATATGCTTAAAAAATTCGACAGTGATATAGAGGTTATTGAGCAGGACTGTCCGCTTTTCGTACCTCTCGTTGAGAGCGGCTTTATAGACAAGGATGACGAGGTTGTACGCCTTGTTATAGAAAGGTATATGAACCATATTAAGGGCGCAGGCGTAGATACGGTAATTTTAGGCTGTACCCACTACCCCATCATTAAGGAAGCTATCTCCTGCGTTATGGGCGAAGAAGTTACGCTTATCGACAGCGGCAAGGAAACCGCGATTTATGCCGCTAAAATTCTAAAAGAGAATAATCTTTTAACCGGCAGAACATATAAAGGCGAAAGCGAATTTTATGTTTCCGATACTCCGGACGGCTTTGAAAGCGTTGCGGGAGTATTCCTCGGAGAAAACGTAAGTCATTCTGTCGAGCAGATTAACATAGAGCTTTATTAAATTAAGGAAAAGGAAATGGAGAACAAAAAGAACGAATACCTTATCTCCGTCACCGGAATACAGGAAATTGACGGCGAAAAGGATAAAATCGAGCTTCAGACAGTAGGAAACTATCTTTTAAAGCCCGACCACGCATATATAGGTTATAAGGAATACGACGAGGATAATCCCTCAATATCGTCAAATAACGTCGTTAAGGTTGAAAATGAGAACCGCGTTACGATTATAAGAAACGGTCAGGTTGAAACCCGCCTCATTCTCGAAAAAGGGCGACGCCATCTCTGCCATTACAGAACTATCGCGGGGGATTTGATGATCGGCGTGTTTGCCGACACAATTGACAATAAGCTCAAAGAAAACGGCGGCAAGCTTTATGTAAGCTATTCGCTCGACTTCAACAACGAGCTTATCTCAAACAACGAATTTTATATTGATGTACAGGAAAAAGGATGAGAACATGAATACTTTAAAGAATGCAAAAATACAGCTTAAGGAAGCAATCTCCGAAGCTTTTAAGAAGGCTATTGCCGCGGGCGATTTACCCGAGGCTCAGGAGCCGAATTATATAATTGAAATTCCCGCGGACAGAAAAAACGGCGACTTCGCCACAAACGCAGCTATGGCAGGCGCGAGGAATTTCAGAACCTCCCCCGTCAATATTGCCCGGGCAATACTTAATAACATAGAGCTTGAGAATACTTTTTTTGAAAGATGCGAGATAGCCGGACCCGGCTTTATCAACTTCTTTTACTCGGACAGCTTTTACGCTTCCGTACTTAAGGACGTTGAGGATGAAAAGGATAACTACGGCTCGTCCGATTACGGTCAGGGCAAAAGCATTAACGTAGAGTTCGTTTCAGCCAACCCCACAGGCCCTATGCATATGGGCAACGCGCGAGGCGGAGCCTTAGGAGACTGTTTAGCGGCTGTGCTTAAAAAAGCAGGTTATAATTCTTATAGAGAATTTTATGTTAACGACGCAGGTAATCAGATTGAAAAATTCGCCTGCTCCTTAGAGGCAAGATATCTTCAGCTTTACAAGGATGATATAGAGTTCCCCGAGGACGGATATCAGGGCTCGGATATCACCGACCACGCCAAGGCTTACGCCGCCGAGTTCGGCGACAAGCTTGTTGAAGCTAGTTCGGATGAACGCAAAAAGGCTCTTGTAGATTATGCTTTACCTAAGAATATCGCAAAAATGCAGAGCGATATGAAAAAATATAAAATCAACTACGATAAATGGTTTTTTGAGTCAACCCTCCACGACAGCGGAAAGGTAAAGGCAGTCGTAGACTTACTTACCGAAAAAGGTCTTACCTACGAAAAGGAAGGCGCTGTCTGGTATAAAAATAAGGAGGTATGCACGAACATACTCCTTAACGAAGGAAAAACTCAGGATTATATAGACAAGCTCGAGCTTAAGGACGACGTGCTTATCCGTCAGAACGGCAACCCCACCTACTTCACCGCCGATATTGCCTATCATAAGGATAAGTTTGACAGGGGCTTTGAGACCTGTATCGACATCTGGGGCGCCGACCATCACGGCCACGTTATGAGAATGAAGGGCGCTATGGACGCTATAGGCTATGACGGCAGTAAGCTCGTTGTAGTGCTTATGCAGCTCGTAAAGCTCGTATCGGGCGGTCAGGTAGTCAAGATGAGCAAGCGTACCGGCAAGGCAATTCAGCTCGGCGATTTACTTGAGGAGGTTCCCGTAGACAGCGCGAGGTTCCTTTTCAACACCAGAGAGGCTAATACCCAGATGGATTTTGACCTTGATATAGCAGTTCAGAAGGATAATCAGAACCCCGTATACTACGTTCAGTACGCTCACGCACGAATCTGCAGTATTTTAAAGGCGCTTAAAAAGGACGGTTTTGAGCCGAGAAGCTGTACCGCGGACGAGCTCAAGCTTCTCAAGGCTGACGAGGAGAAGGAGCTTATCAACCACATCGCCTCATTCTCAACAGAGATTGAAGCCGCGGCTAAGGAGTACGACCCCACTAAGATTACACGCTATGTTACTCAGACGGCAACGCTTTTCCATAAGTTCTATAACGCGTGCAGAGTTAAAAACGAGGACGAGAGCCTTATGCAGGCAAGACTCGCGCTCTGTTTAGCGGTAAAAACAGTTATCAAAAATGTGCTCGATATGTTCAACATCGAATGTCCGGAGAGTATGTAAATATATAATACAAGAAAGCGTGCGCACCTAAGTGCGGAGCTTTCGTATATCCATCGCTCGTGCGCACGCAGGGCGCAACTGAGCGGGAAATATAAAATTATTTTTACT
>CAJOFK010000001.1 GCA_905234015.1 uncultured Ruminococcus sp. | reverse complement strand
AGCTTTCGTATATCCATCGCTCGTGCGCACGCAGGGCGCAACTGAGCGGGAAATATAAAATGTTTTTTTACTTTATAAGGAACGCAGTTTCTTATAAAGAAAAAAAGCTTGCCCAAATCTGAGCAAGCCCTTTCAAATAAACTTAATTATTTGTTTACAGCGTCCTTGAAAGCCTTACCTGCTTTGAAAGCGGGAACCTTAGAAGCAGCAATCTCAATCTTGTTGCCTGTTCTGGGATCTACACCTGTGCGAGCGTTTCTCTGACGCTGCTCAAATGTACCAAAGCCTACGAGCTGAACCTTATCGCCCTCGGCAATAGCCTTAACGATTGTATCTACTGTAGCGGTAACAGCCGCCTCAGCGTCCTTCTTGGAAATTCCGCTTACTTCTGCAACTGCAGCAATTAACTCTGTTTTGTTCATAGTTTAATTCCTCCAAAAAATTATATTTTTTTAACTTCCTCCCAAAGGGAATCAAGTTGACTGAGTGAAACCGTTTTAATATCGATACCGCGCTCATCGGCGAGATTCTCGAGCTTTTTAAAACGGTCGGTAAACTTATCGCAAGCGTCGTAAAGCGCTTTTTCGGAGTCTACCTTAATAAAACGGGATACGTTTACTACCGAGAAAAGCAAATCACCGAGCTCCTCGCTCATTAAAGCTTCGTCGCCGCTTTTAACAGCGCGCTTAAGCTCGTCTGCTTCCTCAAAAACCTTATCCATAGCGCCGTCGGCGCTTTCCCAGTCGAAGCCTACCTTAGCAGCCTTTTTCTGAATCTTCTCGGCTCTCATCAAGGACGGCAGCGCCCTGCAAACGCTGTCCATAGCTTCGGACTGTTTTTTCTGAGCTTTCGTCGCCATCTTGACATTATCCCAGCTTTTAAGGGCGTCGTCGCTGTTCTCGGCTTTAACGTCGCCGAAAACGTGAGGGTGGCGCTCAACGAGCTTTTTACAAACGTCGTTTATAACGTCGTTAATATCGAACTCGTTTTCCTCGGCAGACATCTCGCTGTGAAACACAACCTGAAGCATAACGTCGCCGAGCTCTTCCTTAAGAAGCCCGCTGTCCTTATTATCGATAGCTTCGATAACCTCGTAGGTCTCCTCGATAAAATTGCTTCGGATAGACTCGTGAGTCTGAACCTTATCCCAAGGGCAGCCGTCGGGCGCTCTTAAGAATTTCATAATCTCAACCAAGTCGTAAAAATCAAAATTTTCCTTCTCGGTGAAATTCACTTCAATCACTCCAAAAGTCAGTTTTTATCGGATACAAAAGGTATTTTAACCTATTAGATGATATTTTTCAAGTAAAGTTACAATTTTTTTACCTTTAGGCAGGAATTTAAGCTCATTTCGGGTAAAGGTCTTTAATAGTAACAAGATTGTAATATATACAACGCCCGCAATCGCTATTGAAATGAGCGCCGCAAGTATGAGCGAAAGGGCTTTTGAGATAAAAAAGTACGAGAAATAAGCCGATACCGCGCAGGCGATTGCCGCTATTAAAGGCTTGATTATAGTGGATACAAAGTCCGGCATTACGCCCGAATGTTTAACGAGCAGGAACATTCCGACCACGAGCATTACGCTGTAGGCAATAAGCGAGCCTACCGAGCCGCCCTGGATATTAATTGATACTACTCTTACGAAAAGCCACGTTGTAGCCACCTTTATAATTATGCCCATTGTATAAATTTTAAGCGGTAGGTCTACCCTGCCGATTCCCTGAAGCATACTGCAAAGCGGTACCACGCACGCGATTACGATAGCGGTAAAGCCCATAACCTTAAGCACCTGAGCTCCGATTACGACCTGAGTCTGACTGGCGTATACGATATCCATAATCGGATCGGCTAAAGCCGTAAGCCCGAGTCCCGTAGGCAGAGTAAACAGCATAGTAAGCCTGAGCACGGTTTCTATAGAGGTTTTAAGCTCCTTTTTATCGCCCTTAGTCCATGCTGACGCTACGTTAGGCATAGCCGCCGTTCCGAACGCCTGAGTAACCGCCGTTACAAGCTGCATAAGCGGTACAGCCGCTCCGTAACAGCCCCATAAAGCAGTATGAAGCGTAATCTTATCGGGATACTTAGATATCTGATTAGAGAGGTTTACGCCCATTTCCTTATACTGGTTGACGATAGTTTTTCCGTCGGTTATCGCGAGCGAGTGCAGCACGTTCTGAATAACCGCCGCGTCAACAAGGGTACCGATATTCATAACAAGCGCGGTTAAGCCTATAGGAATAGCGGTTTTAAACATCCTCTTAAAGGTTTCTTTTTTACTTCTCGCTTCAACCGAGGTTCGGTAATATTCCTCGGGAATACCGTCGCCGCCGATTTTATAGCGCAGATAAAGGAAGATAAAGCACGCTATGCTTCCGAGCACGATACCGGAAATTGCTCCCGCTACCGAGAACGACATAATAGTATACATCGCGTCAAGCTCGGCGTTCTTTCCCGAGAAGGTAAGCCCGAATACGGTGCCGTCGGCCTTATAGCCGTCGCTTCCGATTTTCATAATCAGGTACGCTATACCGAGACCGAAGATAAGCTTTGAGCCCGCTTCGATAACCTCGGAAACAGCGGTCGGGAACATATTTCTCTGACCCTCAAAATAGCCCCTGTAGATTGATACAAGACATCCGAACAGAATAGCCGGAGAGAGCATCAGCATTGCGTACAGGGAGTACGGAGAGTTGATAAGATGAATATAAAAGAAGCTCGAGCAGAACATTATAAGGAAGCAAACCGTTCCCGTTATAGCGAAAAACGGCTTAGAGACCTTATGTATCATCCTTACGTCGTTATATCTTTTTTGCGACAGGCTCTCGGAAATAAGCCTTGATACGGCTATAGGGAATCCCGCCGTAGCGATAGTAAAAAGCGGTATGTATATCTCGTAAGCGTTGGAGTACAGTCCTGTACCTATAGCGGCGTAGCTGTCTCCGAAATACGCGTAAAGGTTGCTTATAAGAATTTTATCGAGAAAGCCTATTACCTTTACGATAATCATACTCGCAGTCATAACAGCAGCGCCCTTCAGAAAAGTCTGAGAGGCGTTGCTTTCCGAGTTTTTAACAGCGTTATACTTTTTTGACACGCTAAATCACCTTTTAAATTTATTCGGCAGTTTCTTCTACCTTGGTTCCGCAGATAGCGCAGAACTTAGCGCCGTCAACGAGCTTTGCTCCGCAGGAGCGGCAGGTCGGCTTTGATTTCGGGATAGCGGTTCCGCAGGTTGAGCAGAACTGAGCGTTTTTGCTGAGCTTTTCGCCGCAGGCAGGGCATGTTACGGAGTTTTTAGCGCTTGCTAAAATGCTCTCGATATCCTGAACGTTCTGCTTAACGGACGAAATCTCGGCTTTAATAGCGTCAATCTCCTCAGCGGGCTCGTTGTTATATACTGCCTCGCCGAGAGCCTGATACTGCTTGCTGAGCTCGCCGCGGAGGCTTGCGAGTGAGATTCTGAGCTTTGATAAATCGAAAAGCTCTCCTGCTTTTTTTGAAACAACCGAAGCGGCTGATTTCGCATTAACTACTACATCGTCAAAAATTGCCATAATAATACTTCCTTTCAGTTTTTGTATATTATATCACTCCGTATTATAAAAATCAAATTACGGAGTAGTATTAAGACCTTCGTAAAAGGACGTTATTTCGTCCTTCCTTTTAAGCTGCTCGTCATACCTTTCTATATATTCATATGGATACTTAAAATTAAATATACGCTTAAGGTAGTTTGAGCGCGGCTTTTTAAGCTTGCTTACCGCTCCCGCGCCGCAGCCTAAGATAGTATGGGTTTCGTCCATAACGTAGATATTATAAAGGCTTTCATACCCTTTTTTAGACCAGCCGGTATTCTCTAAATTGCCGACCATACGGCTCTGGCGGTAAAGATAGTACGGAATATACTGCTCCGATTTAAGCTTTTTCTCGGCGTAAGAGAGCATAAGAGCGGTATTTACGCTGTCGTCCTTATTTATCTGAGTTCCGTCCTGAGTGAGGGTTGAGCTGCGTTTCATAGACAGCGTATGAACGGTTACGCACTCGGGAGAAAGGTCGCATATCCTATCAAGCGTAGCCTTAAAGCTCTCCACCGTATCTCCGGGAAGTCCGGCGATTAAATCGGTATTAATGCAGTTAAAGCCAACTTCCCGCGCAAGTTCATATGCTTCGAGCGTCTGAGCCGCCGTATGCTTACGGCCGATAATTTTAAGCACCTCGTCGTTTAAGGTCTGAGGATTGATTGAAATTCTGCCTACATTATTTTCTTTTAAAGAAATTAACTTTTCTCTCGTTACGGTGTCGGGACGTCCGGCTTCAACGGTAAATTCACGGCAGGCGCTCATATCGAAGCAGTCGTTTACCGTCTTTAAAACAGAGGACATCTGCCCTGCCGATAAGGTAGTCGGGGTGCCGCCGCCCATATAGACCGTCTCTAGCCTTAAATTCAGCTTAGAAGCGATTTCAGCCGTATATTCAAGCTCCCGCTTAAGCAGCTCGACATAAGGTTCTACGAGGTGTTTCGAGCGCTCAACGGACGACTGCACAAACGAGCAGTATTTGCACCTTGACGGGCAGAACGGTATCGCGATATAAAGGCTGAAGGAATCATCGCGGGAAAGGTCGAGAATTTTCTTCTCGGTTTTCTCGGTGAGCTTTGCTAGCTTCAGCTTTTCCCCGCTCACAAAAAGCTTGTTTTTATAAAACCGGTCAGCCTCAGCCTCGCCTGTCTCGTTTTTAAGCGTGCGGTAGAGCTTTACCGGTCTGACTCCGGTAATCATACCCCACGGCGGAGTTACGGAGGTTTTTTCGCAGAGCATTTTATATACAAGCTCGCACAGCATACGCTCGTTTTCCTCGTCGTCGGATAAGGGCGCTTCGGCGCGTTTATAATAATCTCCGATACTAACCTCGGCATAAAGCTTATCGGTCAGTTCGGTTTTTATATACGGCTTTTCAAAGGCGCCGTTTTCTTTTATGACATTTATTTTTTCGTTAGGATAAAACAGGCGCGTCAGATTTTCCAGCTCATAATGAAAGCTGTGGTTTAAAATATATAAATTCATATAACGTAAGTCTTTATAGTGGGATTTTTCACACTATACTCTTCTCATAAGAAGGTTATATTTTCTTTCATGGTCAAGGTCGGAAATCATTCCGTGGCCGGGAAGGACGTTATAATTTCCGCTTAAGTTCTTAAGACGGCGGATTGAGCTTACCATCTGCTCATCATTACCGGTAGGCAAATCGGTACGTCCGTAGGACTCGCAGAAAAGCGTATCGCCGCTTATAAGGTTATCGTCAAAGATATAGCAGCCGCTGTCCTTAGTGTGACCGGGGGTTGAGATGTACTTAAATTCGGTATTTCCGAGCTTAAAGGTGTCCCCGTCCTTTAAAAGAATATCGCCCTTAAACGGAGTTATTTCGGGAAAATCGGGGTGATACGCGCTGTGATTAAGGCGTTTATCGGATAAAAACTCGTCGGTCTTTTCACCGCAGATAATCTTTGCGCCGTACATTTCGGCAAGCTGACGCGCATAACCGATATGGTCGTAATGACCGTGAGTCAGGATAACGTATTTAAGACCTTTTTCAAGCTTATAAATATCGTTTATAAGCTCGCTGCTTTTTCCGCCGGGGTCTACAACCGCCGACTCGCCGGTATCCTTATCGGTGATAAGATAGCAGTTAGTCATAATCATAGTAACGTAGTATAAACTTATTGCCGTAATTTTAATCACCTTAGCCTTTCCGCCCACAAAAAATTATTAAAAACTTCTAAAACCTTACCGTGGGCGGATAAGGCGTATAACGGCGATTCAGTCATCGCTCGTTGTCACGGAGTGACAAACTGAGCGGACAACATAAATCTTGCCGGCGTGAGTATTCACGCCAGCTCCTCCGAATCGATTACCAGCGTTACGGGGCCGTCGTTGCAAAGGCTCACCTTCATATCGGCTCCGAACTCGCCTGTCTGAACGTCCTCTACCCCGTTTAGTTTCAGCTGTTCACAGAAAAACTCATAAAGCGGGTTAGAGATTTCGGGACGCGCGGCGTTTATAAAGCTCGGTCGGCGTCCGTGCGAGCAATCGGCGTAAAGCGTAAAATTAGACACAACCACAACCGAACCGCCGACGTCCGCAAGCGATAAATTCATTTTATCGTTTTCATCGGTAAAGATACGCAGTCCGGAAATCTTCTTAGCGAGCTTTACCGCGTCGGATTCGGTATCGCCGTTTTTAACGCCGAGCAAAAGCAGAAAACCGTCCTTAATATCGGCGGTTTTACTGTCCTCGATTACTACGCTGCAAAAGCTGACTCTCTGTAATACTACTCTCATAAATCAGAACCTGTTAATTGAAATTACTTCCCTCAGCGACTGCAATCTTTCGATTACGGACTCGAGATGTTCTCTGCTGAACACCTCGATAGTCGCGGTAACAAGCGCTCTGCCGTTGCCGATTGAACGCGAGTTAAGGGTGTTGATAAATATACGCATAGACGAAAGCGCAATAGTTACATCCGCGAGAACTCCGGTTCGGTCGGAGCATACGATTTCAAGGGTGGAGCGGAAGTTGTCGTTTATATCGTCCTCCCAGCTCACCTTTACATAACGCTCGGGTTCCTCGGAGGTTGAGATATCCTCGGGAATATTGGTACAGCTTCGTTTATGGATTGAAACGCCGTAGCCTCTCGTAATATATCCGATAATATCGTCGCCGGGTAGCGGATTACAGCACTGCGAGAATTTTACGAGGCAGTCCTCCATACCCTCCACAATTACGCCTGAGCTTGCGTGTCTGCGCCTCGGGGTAGCGTTTTTAACGATAACGGGAGGCATTTCCTCGGGCTTGAACTTAGCGTTATACTCCTCTTTAATACGGGGCATAACCTTCCACAGCTGAATACCGCCGTAGCCGATTGAGGCGTATAAATCGGTAACTGTGTTGAACTTGTTTTTCTTCAGCATAAACTGAAGAAGCTCCTCGAGCTCCTCGTCGGTGAGCGAGATATTGCTGCGCTTGAGCTCGCGCTCGAGCATCATCTTACCCTCAACGATATTCTCGTCGCGCTTTTCGTTCTTAAACCACTGGCGGATTTTTGAACGCGCCGAGGAGGTTTTACAGATATCGAGCCAGTCGCGGCGCGGATGGCTGTCCTTCTGAGTTAAAATCTCGCAGATTTCACCTGTTTTAAGCTTATAGTCTATTGAAACAATTCGGTGGTCTACCTTAGCGCCTACCATATGGTTTCCGACCTCGGTATGGATTAAATAAGCGAGATCGATAACGGTTGAGCCGTTCGGCAGGTTGAATACGTCGCCCTTCGGGGAGAACACATAAACCTCGTTCTGGTCGAAGTCGTTTCTGATATTTCTTATAATATCGGTTGAGTCGTCGGTATCAATCTGAGCCGCAAGCACATCCTTGATACGGCTGATATACGCGTCGAGCTCACGGGCTTTTTTACCGTTTACTATCCTCGTAAAGCCGAGCTTATACTTCCAGTGAGCCGCGATTCCGTTTTCAGCGGTCTGGTGCATTTCCCAGGTTCTTATCTGAACCTCAAAGGGAATTCCGTCGCGGTCGATTACCGTAGTATGAAGCGACTGATACATATTAGGCTTAGGAGTTGAGATATAATCCTTAAAGCGCCTCGGAATCGGAGTATAAAGGTCGTGAATAACGCCGAGAAGATTATAGCAGTCCTTAATCTCGTCAACGATAATTCTCAGCGCGAAAAAGTCGTAAATCTCGTCGAGAGTTTTTCCCTTAAGGAAGGTTTTTCGGTAGATACTGTTTATGCTTTTAACGCGTCCGTAAACCGTGATTTTACTTCCGGGGAGCTTAGACGCCTTAATAATTTCCTTCTTCTTTTTATCAATAAATTTTTCGCGCTCGTTCTCCTTAAGCAGCAGCGCGTCCTCGATTTCCTTATAACCTACGGGGTCGAGGTACCTGAGCGATAAATCCTCGAGCTCGTCCTTAACGGCTTTCATACCGAGGCGGTGAGCTATAGGCGCGAATACCTCCATATTCTCGCGCGACTTATCACGGCGCTTCTGCTCCTTCATACACTCGATAGTACGCATATTGTGGAGCCTGTCGGCGAGCTTAACGATAATTACACGGATATCGTTAGACATAGCGATAAGCATTTTACGGACGTTCTCAGCCTGCTGCTCCTCGCGTGTATAGAGCTTGATTTTTGAAATCTTAGTAACGCCGTCAACAATATTCGCAACGTCCTTGCCGAATTCCTTGCGCACATAATTTAAATCGTACTCGGTATCCTCGACTACATCGTGCAAAAGCGACGCTATTATGCTGTCGGTATCCATACCGAAGCCCGCAACGATACACGCGACCGAGGTAGGATGAAGAATATACGGAATACCGGAAATTCTCCGCTGGTCGCCGTGAGCTTTTTCGGCTAAGGTATACGCCTTCTGGATTTTCTTTATATCGTAGTTGTTGTTGCTTTCCTTAAGAATTTTTAGTAAATCTTCAAAATCCTGATAATGAGCGATTTCGTCGTATTTACTCATCAGCGTACACCTCCTTCAGGGCTTTTATTATACCGGCTTCGCTGAGGTTTACCTTTGAACTTACCTCAAGAAGCTTAAACTCGGTTTTATACATATCCTCATAAATAGCGATAAGCCCGAGCTCGTTCATAGCCTCGAGTATTACCTTAAGCTTTCCGTAAGTGATTTTACCGGAAAGACTGTGCACAACAATTTCGGGATTAATAAGCCCCGATTTAAGTCCTTTAAGATACCTGTATACAAGGGCAAAATCATCACGGCCGGGAATAATTGAAAGGAGCTTTTCCTTTTCAACATTCTCACCTCCGCAGAAATACTCAAATATCCTGAGGCTGTTTATGTACTCGGCGTTATCAATATCAGCGTACTTTATATCCTTTATTATAACCGAAACGCTCTCGTTATTCTTATAAACGTTAATATCGAGGGTTACGGCGATATCGACAACCTCCCCTACCCGATACGGAAATTCAAGGGTTGAGCAGAAGAAGTTAAGCGCCTGAATACTCGTTTTACCGTTAGTGAGGCTGAGTTTAATATGCTTGTTATTTGAAAGCGGTGTTATTGCCGTAATTCTGAGCCTTGAGAGCATAAACACCGGAGTGGGATTTCCCTGACCGAAGGGCTGTAAATACGAAAGCGATTTAACGAGCTCAACGTCTAAGAATGCAGGATTGAGCTTGCAGTCGATATTAAGCGTATTATAGGGCATTTCACCCTTTGAAGCGGCGTATTCGTTGATTTCACGGCGGAAATCGTCGATTTTATCGCGCTTTATTCCGAGGCCTACCGCCATAGGATGACCGCCGAAATGGTCGAGTACATCCGCGCAGGAGCATACCGCCTCCCACAAATCGAAGCCCTCTACGCTTCTTCCGGAGCCGCGGCAGATTTCGCCCGTATCGGATAAAATTATACAGGGCTTGCCGTAGATTTCCTTTAAGCGGGAGCTTACGATTCCGATAACTCCCTGGTGCCAGTCGTCACCGCAGATTATAATTACCCTATCCTGAACGAGGGTGGGGTTTTTAGCGATAAGCACGTTGATTTTATCGAGGATTTCCTTCTCGATACGCTGGCGCTCGGCGTTATCGTAGCTGAGCTTAGAGGCGATTTCCGAGGCTCTTTCGACGTCGTCGGTAACGAGCATATTCACGCAGTCGTCGGACTGTCCCAATCTTCCGACGGCGTTTATACGCGGTACGATTCCGAAGGAAACGTTGCCGGCGTTTATATTTTTACCGAGCAGTCCGGCGCTCTCAACGAGGGAGGCAAGTCCCGGGCGGTCGCCGTTATTTATCTGTTTAAGTCCTCTTTTAACAAACACGCGGTTTTCGTCAACGAGGGGCATAATATCGCCGATTGTACCGATTGAAAGCAGGTCGGAGTAATTATCGAGCAGCATATCAACGTCGGCGTATTCTCCCTCAATAGCCATAACGAGCTTAAAGGCTACGCCTACTCCGGAGAGCATTTTATAACGGCTTTTGCAGTCCGGGCGGTGCATATCAACAACCGCGACGGCGTCGGGCATAGTATCGCCGGGCATATGATGGTCGGTGACTACCGTTTCAATTCCTAAAGCCTTCGCGTGAGCGATTTCCTCAATTGCCGAAATACCGTTATCCACGGTTACAATAAGGTTGACTCCCTTTTTATAAAGGATATCGACCGCGTTGGTATTCATTCCGTAGCCCTCTCCCTCACGGCTCGGGATATAATAAATCACGTCCGCTCCGATTGTTTCGAGATAGGAATATAAAAGCGCGGTTGAGGTAACGCCGTCGGCGTCGTAATCGCCGTAGACGCAGATTTTCTCGCCGTTTTCAACAGCGGCCTTTACGCGCGCCGCCGCCTTATCCATATCCTTTATCTCAAAGGGGCTGTCAATATCGCTTTCGTTATACAGAAAGTCGTTAATATCCTTTTCGGTTACTATTCCGCGGATATCAAGCAGAGTCGCGATTATCGGCGGAAGGTCGTAACGCTCGGAAATGGTCTTGGCATTTTCTTTATTAAGTTTTGCGATAGACCATCGTTTCATAAATTCATAACCTCTCAGTTGTTGTAGTCCATTAGTTTTTCGGCGTGAGCGAGCGCGGTTTCGGTTACGTTCACTCCGTCGAGTATTCTCGCAAGCTCCGAAAGCCTGCCGTCGTAGTCAAGAAGGCTTATATCGGTAAAGGTGCGGTTATCCTTAACGTTCTTCTCGATAAGGAAATGGCTGTCCGCGAGAGCGGCAATCTGAGCCTGGTGAGTTACACAGATTACCTGGCGCGACTTTGAAACCTCCTTGAGCTTTAAGCCTACCTTCTGAGCCGCCGAGCCGGAAACTCCGGTATCGACCTCGTCGAAGATAAGGGTATCTATTAAATCATTTGAAGCAAGAACGGTTTTTATAGCGAGCATCATTCTCGAAAGCTCGCCGCCCGAGGCAATTTTAGCGACAGGCTTAGGCTGCTCGCCCGGGTTTGCGGAGATAAGAATCTCCATACTGTCCTGACCGTTCTCACAAAGTCCGCAGTCCTCACACGTTACTACGAGCTCAACATTCGGCATATTGAGGAAGGACATTTCTTCCTTAACTCTTTTTTCAAAATCACGCGCGGCGGAAAGTCTTATTTCAGTGAGCTCATCGGCAAGCGCTTTAGCGTTTTTCTCGGCTTTAAGGCACTTTGCTTTAAGCTCGGATACGTTTTCGTCAAAGCTTAAAAGCCTTTCGAGCTCCTCTTTAGCGGAGGATAAAAACTCAAGCATTTCCTCCTCGCTGCCGCCGTATTTACGGGAGAGCTTATTAAGTAAATCGAGGCGCTCCTCGACCTCCTCAAGGCGGTAGGGATTTCCCTCAATCTCGTCGATAGCGTTATCTATCTCGCCGGTTACGTCCTTAAGCTCGTAGTAAAGGTCGTTAGCGCGGTTAAATAGTTCCTCTAAGGCAGGGTTCATACCGCTCGCCTTGCCGAGTGAGGTAACGGCGTCGTCGAGGTTATCAACTACGCCCGCAGAGGAATTTCCGTCGAGCGTATTTTTAGCCGAGCGAAGCGCCGAAGTAACCTTTTCGACATTCATCAGCACGGCTCTTTCCTCGTTAAGGCTGTCAACTTCACCGAGTTGTATATCGGCGTTTTCAAGCTCCTCAACCTGATAGGAAAGCACGTCAATCCGCTGCTCGCGGTTTTCCTCGCTTTTTATAAAATCGTTAAGCTTTTTTCTGAGTTTTCTATACTCCTTATAACGGGCTTTATAGGATTCGAGAAGCTCGCCGTCACAGGCGAGATTATCTATATAATTGATATGAGTTTCGGGCGAAAAAAGCTCGTAGCTCTCGTGCTGGCCGTGAATATTAATTAGACTCAGCCCGAGCTCTCTTAAAAACGCCACGGTAGCAGGCCGCCCGTTGATACGGCAGTTGTTCTTACCCGAAAGCGATAAGGTACGGCTGATAATAAGAGTATCGTCCTCAAGAGGATAGCCGTTATCGGAAAGCTTATTTAACGCGGCGTCGTTAACGTCGGAAAAGGTAGCGTAAACGGTAGCTTCCTCAGCGCCGCTGCGGATAATCTCGCGGCTGGTGCGCTTACCGAGGATTGCGTTGATAGCGTCGATTACGATACTTTTACCCGCGCCCGTTTCACCGGTTAAAATATTCAGCCCGGGATAAAGCTCTATTTCGGTTTTTTCAATTACCGCAATGTTTTCTATATAAAGTGAATTAAGCATATTTGTCCTTTTTTATAAGTAATTTTTTAAGTCGATTACAAGCTTTGAGGCGCAGTCGTTATCGGTGCATACGATAAAAATCGTATCGTCGCCGGCTAAGGTTCCGACAAGCCCCTCAAAGTTAATGCTGTCGATAGAAGCGCACAGCGCGCCCGCCATACCGGCGAGGGTTTTTATAACAACAATATTCTGAGCCGACTTAACCATAATTACGGAGTTATTGAAGAAGTTCTGAATATTGCCCTGAAGGTCGGAGGCGGAGTTATTTATTGAGGTATAGCGGTATTTTCCGTCCGGGGACAGGGATTTCAAGAGACGAAGCTCCTTTATATCTCTTGATACGGTCGCCTGAGTAACGTTGAAGCCGTTTTGCTTAAGGCGGTTAAGAAGCTCCTCCTGAGTTTCTACAGGGTATTCGTTTATAATTTCAAGTATAGCAGCATGTCTTCGAGTTTTCATCAGGATTTTCTCTCTTTCAATTTTTCGTTCAGAAGCTGATAGAAATTTCTGTCGTAAAGAGTAATCAGCTTTAATATTTTATCGGATTTTCTGACAGTTATTTTATCGTCGGCGTGAATTTCTATATTCTCCTCGCCGTCAACCGAAAGCACCGCGGGGGTGTTATCGCGGATTTTCACCGTTGAATTGAGCACGGATTTTCCGTCAAAAAGCACCGAACGCGATATAAGCGAGTGCGGACAAATCGGCGTTAAAAGAATACATTTCATCTCCGGAAATACCACGGGGCCTCCTGCCGAAAGCGAATAAGCGGTTGAGCCTGTAGGAGTTGAGAATAATATACCGTCGGCGTGATACTCGGAAATCGGCGAATCATCGAGAGATACCGAGATATCAATAATTCTCGATAACCTTCCTCTTGCGACGGTAGCGTCGTTCACGGCTAAGAATTTATGAGAGGTGCCGTCCTTATGATTAACCGTAACGTCAAGCAGCATTCTGTTCTGCAGCTTATAATCCCCCTTAAGCAGGCGCAGCAGGTCGCTTATATTATCGGGCTCAACCTCGGCGGCAAAACCGAGCCTGCCGACGTTTACGCCTATCATCGGCTTATCGTACCCTGCGGCGTACTTTGCGCTGTGGATAATAGTACCGTCGCCGCCGACAGTAATCGCGGCGTCGCAGAGCTTAAACAGCTCGTCGTAATCCTCCGCGGTAATTGCGTTATCAATATTGATAACCACGCCGTATTCCGCGAATTTTTTAAGGGTTAATATTTCAGCGCCGTTTTCGTCAAAAATCCGGGCGATTTTCCCGGCAAGCTCAACGGCACGTTTTTTATCAATATTTACAATTAAAGCGATTTTCATACATTCACCTTATTTATCGAGCTGAGAGTGAGATTTTTCTACGAGCGACTGAGCAGTGATATCGGTTAAAAGCTCAGGCTCGTCGGATTTTTTAATATGAATAAGGTACTCTATATTACCCTCGGGGCCTTTTATCGGGGAGAAATCAAGGTTTAAAACGCTGTAGCCGTTATTAAGGCAGAAATCAATTATTTTACTGACAACCTCGATATGAACCGCGGGGTCTCTAACTACGCCCTTTTTACCGACCTTTTCCCTGCCTGCCTCAAACTGAGGCTTAATAAGGCAGACCGCCTCGGCGTTATCGGAAAGCAGCTTTCTCGCAACCGGAAGCAGCAGCTCAAGCGAAATAAAGCTGACGTCGATTGAAAAGAAATCAATCTTATCGGGCACCTGCTCGTCCGTTACGTTTCTCATATTAGTGCGCTCGAGGTTGATAACTCTTTCGTCATTTCTGAGCTTCCACGCGAGCTGACCGTAGCCGACGTCGATTGAGTAAACCTTTTTCGCGCCGTTTTGCAGCATACAGTCGGTGAAGCCCCCGGTTGAGGCTCCTATATCCATAGTTATTTTATCATTTAAATCAAGGTTAAAGCTCTCCACAGCCTTCTCGAGCTTAAGCCCTCCGCGGCTGACGTATTTAGGAGCCTTTCCCCTGAATTCTATATTAACGTCCTCGCTGTAGGACTGGCCGCATTTATCAGCCTTCTGATTATTGACGAAGATTTCTCCCGCCATAATCACCGCCTTAGCCTTTTCGCGGCTTTCGGCGAAGCCTCTTTCAAAAACAAGGACATCAAGTCTTTTTTTCATAAGTATTCCTTTACAACCTCAATCATTCCGTCGTCGTCGAGCTTAAACTCGGCTAACGCCTCGTCGACCGTTTCGTGGCGGACGAAGGAGTCCTTAATACCGTGGATTTTATAGAAGAAGCTCTTTCCGGTCTTTTTAAGCTCATAGCCGAAGGATTCGCCTATTCCGCCCGCGACTAAGGATTCCTCAAAGAAGAATATCATCTTTGACTCTGAGGCAAGCTGCACCGCCTTTGAGTCAATCGGCTTTATACGGCAGAGCTTTATAACATTTACGCTCATACCCTCTTTTTCAAGCCGTTCTTTAGCCTTGCAGGCGTAGGAGAATAATCTTCCGTAGGTAACGATTGAAATATCCGTGCCCTCCTCGCCGTAAAGCGAGAAGTTTATGCTGTATTTATTAAAATCTTCGGGCTTATAAAGCTCGCCGCCTCGCGGATATCTTACCGCAACAAGTCCGTCGTACATATAAGCCGCCGCGCTCATAGACTGCTTAAGCTCGTCAAAATAACACGGCGAGAAAATAGTAGTCTCGGGAATTGTATTAAGCATACTGACGTCAAAAAGTCCCTGATGGGTTTCGCCGTCGTCGCCTACTATTCCCGCGCGGTCAACGCAGAGTACAACGTGAAGCTTCTGAATTGCCGCGTCGTGCACGAGCTGGTCGAAACCGCGCTGCAAAAAGGTTGAATAAACCGCGAAGAAAGGTATTATACCCTTCGTAGCAAGTCCGCAAGCAAAGGTAATTGCGTGTTCCTCGGCGATACCTACGTCGAAGAATCTCGGCTTAAACCGTTTTGAGAACTCGGAAAGTCCCGTACCGAGAGTCATAGCGGCGGTAATCGCGCAGATTTTTTTATCCTTAGCCGCTAAATTGCAGAGATGATTTCCGAAGATATAGGAAAATCCCTTTTTACTCGACAGCGGCTCGCCCGTATCTACGTCGAATTTACCGATACCATGGAACTCCTTAGGATGTTCCTCGGCAGGCTCGTAGCCCTTACCCTTTTTAGTTACGACGTGAACAAGCACCGGGCCCGTTTCCTTTTTAGCCACCTCAAGGGCGTTTTGGAGCTCGTCGAGGTCGTGGCCGTCTACGGGGCCGATATATGTATAGCCTAAGAAATCAAAAAGCGTATTCTTATAGATAATATTCTTAAGCTTTGATTTACTCTTTTTAAGAACCTTTTTAAAGAAGTTGCCGATAAGAGGAATATGAGAAAGGATGATTTCGGTACGTCTTTTAGTCCTTAAATAAACAGGCTTTAAGCGCATATGAGAGAGGTTCATCGCCATTGCGCCTACGTTATTCGAGATAGACATCTTATTATCGTTTAAGATAACGATAAAGTTTTTCTTAAAACGTCCGGCGTTATTAAGTCCCTCATAAGCAAGACCGCCTGTCATTGAGCCGTCGCCGATAATCGCAATTGTGTACGAGTCGTCACCGCTTAGCTGCTTAGCCCTTGCGATACCGTATGCCGCCGAAATAGACGTGCTGGAATGGCCTGCGTTAAACGCGTCAAAGTCGCTTTCACTTCGCTTAGGGAAGCCTGCGAGACCGTCCTTTTTGCGGATGGTATCAATCTTATCGAAACGGCCGGTAAGCATTTTATGGACGTAGCTCTGATGGCCTACATCCCACACCATACTGTCCTTCGGGCAGTTAAAGCTCTTATGAAGGGCAACGGTAAGCTCAACTATACCGAGGTTCGAGGCTAAGTGGCCGCCGTTTACGGAAACTACTTCAATCAGCTTTTCGCGTATTTCGGCGCAAAGCTCGGTAATTTCGTCCTCGGAAAGGCTTTTAAGATCCTGAGGTGATTTAATTGTAGAAAGGATTCTGAACTTTTCTTCCATAATCCTTACCCCTTTAGTCTAAAATGATAATTAATTCTTTCGTGTTGAAAGGCTGAGCGCAAGCTCCTTTAAAAGCTCGGTCTCGCCGTCAAATAACTTAAGCGCGTCTAAAGCTTCGTTAGTGAGCCTGTCCACACGTCTTTTACATTCCTCGATTCCGAGAAGGCTGACGTAAGTAGATTTATTATTCTCGATATCACTTCCGACAGGTTTTCCGAGCTCCTCGTCGGAGGAGGTTACGTCAAGTATATCGTCGACAATCTGGAAAGCTATACCGATATTCTCGCCGAATAATCTCGCGGCGGCTATCTTTTCCTCATCAGCCCCGGCGCATACGCAGCCCATTTCGCACGCCGCTTTAATAAGCGCGCCGGTCTTTTTGCGGTCGCAGTCGGTGACGGACTCTAAATCAGCGGTTTTATTCTCGTTTTCGAGGTCGATTATCTGACCGCCTACCATGCCGTCGGTGCCGCAGTAAGAGGAAAGTATATTGATATTTTTAATGCAAACGTCAGCGCCGGAAGCCGCTACGGTATCGTCGCGCGACATTACCTCAAACGCAAGGCAGTTAAGCGCGTCGCCCGCGAGCAGCGCGATATCCTCGCCGAAAACCTTATGGTTAGAGGGCTTTCCGCGGCGCATATCGTCGTCGTCCATACAGGGCAAATCGTCGTGAATAAGCGAGAAGGTGTGAATCATTTCTATAGCGCACGCAAACGGCAGAGCGGCTTTATCGTCGCCGCCGCAAAGTCTCGAAAACTCCAGCACCAGCCTCGGGCGGATTCGCTTTCCGCCTGCTTCAAGGCTGTAAGACATCGAGTCGGTCAGCGCCTTAGCGAAGGGAAGCTCGGAAGGTACATAAGCGTATAGCGCTTTTTCTATCATTTTTAAATCATCCATATTTACGCGCCTTTCTGCCCGCTGTTTTATACAGAACCGCGGGCGTATAGTCATAAGCGAAAAATCAGTTTCCGCTGTTTTTTATTTCGTCAATTCTGTTATTTATATCAACTATCTGTCCCTTAAACTCGTTAAGCTGTTCATAGCAGAAGGACAAAAGGCTGAAGGCTTCCTTATAACATTTCATATTTTCTTCAAGCGTAAGCTCGCCGCTCTCCATTTTTTTAATAACGGCTTCGAGCTGCTCGTTAGCTTTTTCAAAGGTTAAATCCTTATCCATAATTCCTCCTAAAGTGAATTCGCAATTTTAAAAATCCTTTCGAGCCGGTGATTTACTCCGCTGCGTGAAATCGGCGGCTGTAAGCTTTCACCCAGCTCCTTTAAGGACATATCGGGATTATTGAGCCTTAAAAGCGCAAGGGCTTTTAAGTCGCTGTCGAGATAATCAATCCCCTTAAGCTTAATTATCTTTTTTATGGCTAAAATCTGCTTCGCGGAAGCGTCAGCCTTTTTCTTGATATTAGCAAGCTCCGAGTTCTGCTTTCGGTTAAGCTTATTCATTATCTCCTTATAAGCGGAAGCCTCAATTACCGCCATAACGGAATTGCCGGCACCGATATATGCTAAGAAGTCGCAGATATCGTTATTGCCCTTAAGGTAAACTATATAAGCTCCTTTTCTTAAGGCGAGCCGCGGCTTTACCGAGAACACCTCTATTTCGTTTATGAGGTGGATTAGATTTTCCGCCAAGGTTTTATGAGATACGGAAAGCTCCAGGTGGTAACCGCTTTTCGGATTGGTTACCGAGCCGCAGCATAAAAACACTCCTCTTAAAAAAGCCGGATAAAGGCTTTCGTCGCCGAGGTTAGCGCGGTTTATTCTGAGCTTTATATCCTTCGGAGTATGGCCGAAGGTTTCGTAAATTTTTTTGCAATATTCGGGATTAACGCTGATTTTATAAAGCCGCTGCTTTGAGTTTTTAGGCGTAAGTTCATTTTCGCCGAACACCCCGGGAGATACGGCGCTGCTTAAAAGGAACTCGAACCTCTCCGCGGAATATCGGTTTTCCGTTTTAAAAACAATCTCCCTGACCGTAAACCTGGCGCAAAACAGAAGCATACCGTAGCACTCGGAAAAAAGCGAGGATCGGGATTCAATTTTTATATCCGCCAGCTCACGCTTTACATCGGAAGAAAATGACATAAACTATTCCTCTCAGTTCGCTTTCTTTTTCATGTCACGGTGGAAAACCGAGCTCTTATACCCCTTTTCACGGAAATGATTCCTTAAAGTTTCGGCTATAGCGACACTTCGGTGATGACCTCCGGTACAGCCTACTCCGACAACAAGCTCCGCCTTACCTTCTTTTCTGTAAAGCGGTACTGAAAAATCAAGAAAATCAATAAGCTTATTTACAAAAATCTTAGTATCCTCAAAGGAGAACACATAGTCGTAAACCTCGCTGTCGAGTCCGGTTTTATCCCGAAGTTCGGGAATATAAAAGGGATTCGGCAGACAGCGCGTATCAACAACTATGTCGCAGTCGTTGGGTACGCCGTGCTTAAAGCCGAAGGTTACGAACGACAGCAGAATACACTTTTCGTTGCTGCCGAGGAAAATCTCGGTAATGCGTTCCTTAAGCAGCATAACGCTTACGTTGGTTGTATCTACAATATAATCCGCCATTTTTTTAAACGGCTCAAGATAAGATACCTCAAGCATTAAGGCGCTTTCGATACTCTTATCGGGTACCGAATCGGCAAGCGGGTGCCTTCTTCGGGTTTCCTTAAATCTTTTAACAAGCACGTCCTGTTTAGCGTCAAGGAAAAGAAGGCTGAACGCTTTTCGTTCGTTTTTAAATTCGCATAAATCGTCGTAGAAATCGCCGAGCTTATTGCCGCCGCGCACGTCTATTACGACCGCGACTCTTTTCATCGTAGAGTCGCCGGAGTTTTCGCAAAGAGTATAAAAGGTCTTTAAAAGCGAAGGCGGAAGATTATCCACGCAGTAAAAGCCTATATCCTCAAGCGCGTGCAGGGCGCTCGTTTTTCCCGCTCCGGAAAATCCGGTGATAATAATAAAATCCATACTCAATAATAATTCTAATCAAGAAAAATAATTTCACGCTGAAGGTCGTAGCCTGTTTCTTTCTTAACGGTTGTCTGAATAAGCGCGATAAGGTTTTTAACGTCCTCGGCGGTAGCGTTTCCGGTATTCACGATAAAGCCCGCGTGCTTCGGCGATACCTGAGCGCCTCCGACGCTTTTACCCTTAAGTCCGCATTTTTCGATTAACGCGCCGGCGTAGTTGCCCTCGGGACGGCGGAATACCGAACCCGCCGAAGGAAATTCAAGCGGCTGCTTATCCTTACGCCTTCCCATAAAGTCATCCATCCGCTCCCTTATAGCGAGGGGATTATCGGGCTTCAGCCTTACGGTTGCGCCGATGATTGTAAATCCGTTTTCCTTATAAACGCTGTGACGGTAACCGAGCTTTAAATCCGCCGCCTTGATGGTACCGAGACGGCCGTGATTATCGATATGATTAACGCAGTAGATAACGTCCTTCATCTCGCCGCCGTAGGCTCCGGCGTTCATAAACACCGCACCGCCTACCGAGCCCGGAATACCCCACGCGAACTCAAGGCCTGAGAGCTTCTTATTCTCAGCCTCCTTGCAAAGTCCCGCGAGAGATAAGCCTGCTCCGCAGTGAAGGGTTGTACTGTCGAGCATACTTACGCTGCAAAAATCGCCGCAAAGTCTTATAACGACCTTATCAAGCCCGGTATCGTTAACTACAACGTTGCTGCCCTTACCGAGAATTATGTAATCAATCTTATTCTTATTAAAATACTTTACAAGCTCGCAAAGCTGCTTGGTATTCATAACCTCTAAGTACAAGGCGGCGTTTCCGCCGATTTTAAAGGTTGTGTGGTTTTTCATAGGCTCGTCGGGAAAGGCTTTAGCGCCGAGCTCCTCAGCGAGCTTAATCAGGTTTTCATATTTATTCATAATCGTTTTCCTTACTTAATTTATTCCCAGTTATCAACAATACGTTTTTCAATAAGCTCCTCGTCAATTTCCATACCGAGGCTCGTAAGCAGATCCTGGGCGGCGTTATAGCCCATCTTCTTCTGACGGTTATTCATAGCGGCAACCTCGATAATATTGGAGAGGTTTCTGCCGGGCTTAACGGGTATAGTCACAATCGGAATATCAATACCGAGAATTTCCATATACTCGTTTTCAAGTCCCATACGGTCGTAAGCCTTTTTACCGTCCCAGAGCTCGAGGTTGATTACCATATCAATCTTCTCGGAAAGCTTAATCGAGCCCACACCGAAGAGGTTCCTCGCGTTGATAATTCCTACTCCGCGCAGCTCTACGAAATGGCGGATATTCTGAGGCGACTGGCCCATAAGAGTATGGTTGTCGATTTTACGGATTTCGACCGCGTCGTCAGCTATAAGACGGTGACCGCGCTTCATAAGCTCGATTGCCGTTTCGCTCTTACCTACGCCGCTGTCGCCGATGATAAGACATCCCTCGCCGTAAACCTCAACGAGAACTCCGTGGCGGGTAATTCTCGGAGCGAGCTCACGGCTTAAAAGGGTTACGAGCCCCGCCGTAAGCGAGGAGGTAGTATCGGTAGACTGAATAATCGGAATATTATGCTCCTTGGCGCTGTTCATCATAGCGTCGTTGAGCTCATAGCTTCTGCATAAAATAACGGCAGGAGGTCCGAATCTCAGAATTGAATTGATTACGTGCTGCTGCTGTTCAGCGCCGAAGCGTGAAAGATAAGTGAACTCGGTATTGCCGAACACGAGAATACGGGTTTTATCGAAGAAATCAAAATAACCCGTCAGCTGTAAGCCGGGACGGCTGATGTTGTTATTTGTAATCATAATATTCGACGCGTCCTCAGGCATATACAGCGGTATAAGCGAAAGGTCGTCAATTATTTTTTTCAGTGAAACTGAATATCCGGCAGCCATAATAACCCCACCTTCATTTAAGATATATTTATACAGAGTTTATTATACTACAAAATATGCAATTTGAAAAGTGAATTTCATTAATTTTTTTACAAATTATGAATTTTTATACATCCCCTTACGGGATATAATACTGACTGTTATAATCAGCATAATCAGCAATATGCAAAACGGAGTAAATACGAATACACAGAGCTCGTTTTCAAAACCGGAATATATTACAAAAAGCGAAAAGATATACAGCAGGGCTATATAAACCGAATTCGTTAAATACTTATGCCTGAATATCCTGAAAAGACCTGTTGTAAATACGGTTACGCTGTAAATAACGGCGATTGTAAGCGCCGCGAGGAGTATGCAGTCAGCGCCTTTAAATACGCCGATTTTAGATATTTCGGGAAGGTGCTGAATCGGATAAGGGCTGATAATTCCCGAAGCGATAAGAATAAAAAACATATAAACTAAAACCATTATCCCCGAACCGATTATATAAGCGCTCTTTTTCACCTTGATTATATTGTCGAAAAAGAGCACATAAAGAACCGACGGCAAAAGGAGAATTACGGCTGAAACCGCCTCAACGGGAAGCTCCGGGCTGAATATTAATTTCATTTTTGAAAAGGTGCAGATAAACATATAGATTATTCCCGCAAGTACGAATACGGAGATTACAGCCGAGGCTCTTGCGACAGCCTCTACCCCCTTAACGGTGCAGAAAAAGGTAAAAGCAAGCAGTACGAGCATTATAAGCCACATCGGGCCGTAAGAAAGAGCGCGGTACATATAGTCGGCGAACTTAACGATAACAAGCGTACAGTATACCGCCGAGAATAAGCCGCATAACGGGATAAGAAATTTTTCCGCCTGTCCCCTGTATAAAGTAAACACAGCGATATTTACGGCTAAGGATAGTACCGCACATAAAATCAGATATAACGAAGGAATATTCTTTATAAAGAGCAGTAAGGAAAGCGAGGATAAAAAGCTAATCGTGATAAACTGCGGAAAGGTTATTTTATTATTTTTCATACATACTGCCGCCTTTCAGATTCTGGACGTTCATATTGCGGCGCGTAAGACTTTTCCAGCCGAGCCTTACGAATACGTCGCGCATATTGAGCTTTGAAAAAGGAGTTATCGGAGAGATAAACACTACCCCGAGCGTAGATTTAGACGCCATATAAATCATCACCACGCAGGAAAGCATAACTATTCCCCACACCCCTAGTATTCCGCCGGTGACGATAAAGCTGAGCCTCAGTACGGTTATCTGCGGATATAAATCGGGAATAACATAGCTTGAAATAACGGAAACAGCTACCGCCATAAGCGTAGGCGCTCCGATTATTCCCGCCTGAATAGCGCAGTCGCCGATTACGAGCGCGCCGACTATACTTACAGCGTGGCCTAATACCTTAGGCAGCCTAAGCCCTGCCTCGCGCATTATCTCGTAAAGGAAGTCAATAAGCAGCACCTCGAGCATTACGGGAAGCGGAGTGTGCTCGACGGAATCAATTATCTTTTTCATAAGATAAACGGGGAAATAGTCGGGATGAAAGGTTACGAACGCAATATAAAGCCCCGGGAAAAATATTGCCGAAAGATAAGCGATATATTTCAGTATCCTTGTTATTGAAGCAAAGTACGGACGATTTGAGTAGTCGTCAACGGACTGAAAATTCTCAACAAAAAGGTGCGGGATAACAAGCACCGAGGGCGTTCCGTCAACTATAATTCCTATTCGTCCCTCCATTAATTTTCCGCATAACGAATCCGGGCGCTCGGTGATTCCTACTCCGGTGAAAATTTCATTCTTTCCGCTGTCCTCAAGGTAAGGCACAAGATATCCCGCGCCGAAAACGACCTTTATATCACAGCTTTCTATTCTTCTGCGCACCTCGTCTACGGAGGATTTTGTCGCTACTCCTTTTATATAGCATAGTGAAATATCGGTTTTTGACTCGGAACCTACCGAAGCGGTTTCAAAAACCAAGTCGGGGTTTTTCATCCTGCGGCGCACCAGCGTCATATTTATCCTCATAGCCTCAGTGAAGCCTTCCCTGCTTCCGCGCTGTACGAGCTCGCTCTCGGGCTCCGAGACGCTCCTGAACTTAAAGCCCTGAGCTCCTATCGCAAGCATATCTGCGCAGCCGTCAACAGCGAATACCGCAAAGCCAGACATTGAAAATTTCAGCGCTTCATCATATTTCTTTATTCGAATTATTTCTCCCGAGGATAAAACGCTGTTAAAAATATACTCAAAAAGCGCGCAGCCTTTAAGCTTCGGGAGCTTCGCGCTTAAAAGCGGGTTAATTACGGTAACGGCAAGCGTCTCCTTATCACACATACCCTCGGTCGTAATTACGGCGCAGTCCTCGCCGTTAGCGAGAGTAAGCTCTCTCACGGTAAAATCCGCCGAGGATGAGGTTATTGTTTTAAGCGTATTTACATTTTCTTTTAAGGAATTATACATTATATCACCGATATTAATTTTTACCTTAAATAATGTATTATTCAGGAAATAATACAAATATTAAGTAAGGTGATAAAATGCTTATAACCATAATCAGAACGGTCATCCTTTATATTTTCGTTATACTCGCGGTACGGCTTATGGGAAAGCGCCAGCTGAGCGACCTGCAGCCCTCGGAGCTAGTCGTTACGCTGCTTATAGCGGATTTGGCTTCGCTCCCTATGGAAAGTACGGATAAACCGATTTTACTCGGGATTGTACCTACGCTTATACTCGTCGCCTGCGAAATCCTCGTCAGCATATTTATGATGAAAAACAGCTTTTTCAGGCGGCTAATCTGCGGAAGTCCGGTAACGGTAATCGAGGACGGAAAAATACTTCGCGATAAGATGATGAGCTTAAGACTTACGACCGAGGATTTATGCGTTCAGTTAAGACAGCTCGGGGTGTTTTCGCTTGAGGACGTTGAATACTGTATAGTTGAAACAAACGGTAAATTAAGCGTTCTTCAAAAGCCCTCAAAACGCAATCCTACCGCGGAGGATTTAAACGTTAAGGTAGACGATACGGGAATTGAGGTTGTGGTAATTAACGACGGCGAATACCTTGAAAGCTCAATGAAAATAAACAATACCAGCGTAAGCGAAATAAAAAATATCCTTAAAAAGGAAAAGGCTGAGCTTAAGGATATTTTTATAATGACATATAACAGAAACGGAGATTACAGGATAATTAAAAAATGAAGAGATTATATATAGCCGCCGCGCTGATTATAATCAGCCTGACGATAGGGATATTTACGGGTAAGGATATTAAATCAAGAGGTTATAAGCACCTTGAAAACATAAGAATAATAGAAGCCTGCCTCAGTAAAAAGGATTTTATAAACGCGGAAAAAAGAGCAAAAAAAGCCGCCGATGATTTTTACTTCAACGACAGCAGTATAATGTACAGTTATTATATTCACAGGGATTTATCCGATATAGGCGAAAACCTATACAGTATGCACGGATATATAAAGCGGAAAAAGCTCAACGAGTATTACTATGTATCAACCTTAGCAAAAAGAAAGCTCCTCTCCTTAATTGACAGAGAGGATATTGAATTTCAGAATTTACTGTAAGAAAGCGTGCGCACCTAAGTGCGGAGCTTTCGTATATCCATCGCTCGTGCGCGCGCAGGGCGCAACTGAGCGGGAAATATAAAATGTTTTTTTACTTTATAAGGAACGCAGTTTCTTATAAAGTAAAAAAACGGGCTGTCAGACGACAGCCCGTAAATAATTTAGTTTTTAGCTTTCTTATCTCTCTTTTTCCACATAACCCAGAGCGGACCCGCGATACAGAGCGATGAATAACAACCGGAAATAAGACCGATTATCATCGGAAGCGCGAACGCCTTAACAGAGTCGAGGTTGTAGATAACAGCAATTACATAAACGATTACAACAGCCGTGATTGTGGTGATAGATGTGATGATTGTACGGCGCATAACCTTAGTTGCGGCAAGGTTAAATACATCCTTAATATCAGCCTTATAGCCTAAGTTTCTTCTCTCCTCACGAACACGGTCGTATACAACAACGGTATCGTTCAGTGAGTAACCGAGAATCATAAGCGCAACCGCCATGAAGCTCGAGTCGATAGGCATACGGAAGATAACGTAGAAGAAGTAGATAATCGCAAGGTCGTGGAATAAGGCAACAAGACCCATAACACCCGCGGAAAGACCGCCGATTTTCTTGAATCGGATAGTTACATAAAGAACCATCAGCACGCCTGCGATAGCAACAGCTACCAAGCACTTTAACAGGAAGCTGAAGCCCATTGTTGCGTCAACGGAGCTGCTCTGCTCAAGCTTAAAGCTGTTCTTCGGGAACTGCTTTGAGATAGACTTAGTGATGTTGTCCTGTAAATCAGCTGAGATTGTTGTGTTTCCGGAGAACTGAACAGTCAGCATATTTTTATTATTAACGAGGTCTTTTGAATCAGAAAATGTTACGATATCATCGGGAGTTTTCTCCTGAACAAGAGACTTCAACTTAGCGTCATCAAGAGTGCCGGAGTAGCTGTACTTAAGCATTGAACCACCGGTAAACTGGATGTCCATAGTTGTACCGAAAATAAAGTTACAAACAATACCGATTAAGATAATCGCTAATGAAATAATGAAATAAATTTTTCTTGAACCGACAAAGTCCTTAGGAGCTTTACCGCGTACTAGAAGCTTTTCTTCGAGGGTTTTCTTCTTGATATTACTCGCCATCCTTAACACCTCCAAAAAGCCATTTATGACGCGCAAACTTATAACCGGCTACTGCTCTGAGCATTACACGGCTTAAACCGATACCCATAATAAAGTTGGAAATTACACCAACGAGGAGAGTATAACCGAACGCGTAAATTGTACCTGTTGTAGACTGACCGAAGATGAAGGAAAGAAGGTTGAACGGTCCGAATACGAGCAGAAGGATAATAGCTACGATTACGATAGTCATATTACCGTCGACGATAGCGGAAAGCGAGCTCTTTGTGCCTCGGTCTAACGCGCCGTCAAGGGTACGTCCGCTTCTCATTTCCTCCATAATACGCTCGGATGTAATAACGTTCGCGTCAACACCCATACCTATCGAGAGGATAAGACCGGCTATACCGGGAAGCGTCATTGTAAAGGAATTGAATACGGTGAAGTAACCTGAAATAGCGGCGATAGTAATACCCATCTGACCGATAAGAGCGATAACCGCGATAATACCGGGTAAACGGTACATAATAATCATAAACAGTGAAATTAAGATAATCGCGATGATACCCGCAGTTGCCATAGCCTGGAGAGAGTTCTCACCGAGGGAAGCCGATACGGAACCGTAAGACGAAGTTTTCAGCTTAAACGGAAGCGCACCCGCGTTAATCTTCTCAGCTAATGCCGTAGCCTCTTCAGCGGTGAAGTCGCCCGAAATCTGAGCCTTACCGCCTGTGATTTTCTCCTGGATTGTCGGAGCGGATAACATAATATCATCCATCCAGATACTTACTACCTTACCTGTATACTCGCCGGTAATATCGGCAAAGGTTTTAGCGCCCTTGTCGTTGAGCTCGAGGGATACAACGTAGTTCGACTTCTTTGAGTTAGAGGAACTCGAGTCGATACCCGCCTGAGCCTTCTTTACCGCGGAACCGTTCATAAGAACAGTCTTAGTATCTCCGGTAGGAGTTTTGTAAACATACTTGCCGTCCGAACCGATTGTAGTTGATTCGTAGCTGTTTCCGGGACGGAAGGTGAGCTCCGCGGTTGAGCTGATTTCCTCAAGCGCAGCCTTTACGTCAAACTTCTTTTCGTCCTCTTTCCAGGGGAAACGTACGATAATACGGTCGGTGTTGTAGTCGGCGTAAAGCTCGTAGTCTGTAATACCTGTGGATACCATACGGGTTTCGATGATGGACTTAGCCGAGTCAAGCTGGGCGTCAGTCGCGTCAACACCGTCCGGTTCAAAGGTAGCTTCTACGCCGCCTCGAATGTCAGTGCCCCATCGAATGTCAGAAATACCCTTAACTACATTTTCCTTATTATCGCCGACATAATAGCTTACGCCGAAAACTGCCGAAAAGGAAAAGAGAAGGATAAAAATGGCAACGATGAAAAACACCGGCTTTGGGATTCGTTTCATGCCATAAGACCTCCAAATATTTTATATATCCGTATGTAAAAGCAAAATAACTCTGCCACGTTCACATACATACAGACGTAACAGAGTTATTATACTTTTTTTTTAGACAAAAGTCAATAATTTATTAAATATTTAGTAATTAATTTGCGTATTATTATAATTTTCGGTCAATTATTCGAGTACCTCAAGCGCCGCGAGCTTAGCACATACGCAGAAAATATCCATCGCAAGGGATAATTCGTCAACTCCCGGGAAGGACGGAGCGATTCTTATATTCCTGTTTTCAGGGTCGTCACAGTTCGGGAAAGTTGCGCCTGCGCCGGTGAGCACTACGCCTGCTTCCTTACACAGCTCCACTACCCTCTTAGCGGTTCCCTTATATACGTTTACGCTTACGAAATATCCGCCGTTAGGATTAGTCCATTCGGCAATATTCGCGTCCGCAAGCTCTGTGCTGAGCTTATCGAGAACTGTTTTAAACTTAGGCGCGAGGATAGCCTTATGCTTTTCCATATGCGCTTTAACTCCGTCAAAGTTCTTAAAGAAACGCGCGTGTCTTAACATATTGAGCTTATCGTAGCCGATTGTCGCGAATGTAAGACGTTTTTTCAGCACCTTCATATTAAGCGGTGAAGCGGCTAAAGCGGCAACGCCCGCGCCTGAGAAGGTGATTTTTGAGGTTGAGCAGAATAAAATCGGCAAATCCTCGTTTCCTGTCTTTTTACACTCGTCGATAATACTTAAAAGCTTATCGGGAGTATCGGTTACATCGTGGATAGCGTAAGCGTTATCCCACATAATGCGGAAATCCTTAGCCGCGGGCTTTAAAGCGGCAAAACGCTTTACAACCTCGTCGGAATATGTAATACCCGTAGGATTCGAATATTTAGGAACACACCAGATTCCCTTAATGCTTTCGTCCTCTGATACGAGCTTTTCAACAACGTCCATATCGGGGCCGTCCGCTTTCATGGGAACCGGAATCATTTCAAAGCCGAAATAACCCGTAACGCCGAAATGGCGGTCATAACCCGGAACGGGACAGAGAAACTTTCTTTCCTTAACGTCGTGCCACGGAAGTGTATCCTCGTAAATAGAAGCGGTCATAAAACAGGAAATTGTATCGAACATCATATTAAGGCTGGAGTTGCCGCCTACGAAAACATTCTCGGGGGAAGTCTCGAGAATATCGGCGAATAAGCCCTTACATTCGATTATACCGTCAAATCCGCCGTAATTGCGGCAGTCGGTACCGTCGGCTGATATATAAGAGTCAGTACTCTTAAGCGAGTCAAGAAGCGGCTGCGAAAGGTTGAGCTGCTCGGGAGCGGGCTTACCGCGCGCCATATTAAGCGACAGTCCCATCCCCTTATAATTTTCATACTGCTTAAGCAGGGCTTCCTTTTCCGTTTTAATCTCCGAAGCGGATAAATTTAAATAATTCATTATGATTACTCCTAATGCATATGTTTCATATTACCGTTAACATTTTACACTAAACGCCGTGAAAATGCAAGTTTTTTAAGGCCAACTTGCGTTTTACGTTAATATTACATAAAAAAATATGAAAACCGCCGAGCTTTTACGACGGTTTTCAATAATATTATTAATAATATTGATAGTAGTAGTAATAGTAGTAACCTCTTCTTCCTCTTTTACCCTCGTGGGTAACACCTACACGGATAAAACCGAGGGGCTTGGAGTTGGTTACTTTTATATTCGAGAGAAGCTTCTCTATATCGCCGTGAGTAGTCTTTCTTTCACGGGTAACGAGGATATATCCGGCGATATAATCCTTAAGAAGAAGCGAGTCCGCAACTACGCCGACAGGCGGCGAGTCGAAGATAATATAGTCATACTCTCTGTTAAGTCTTTCGACAAAACGTGTAACCTCGGGAGAACAGATAAGCTCCGAGGGGTTCGGAGGAATTGTTCCTGCGGTAAGCACGTCAAGGCACGGAAGTACATCGCGGTAAACAACGTCGTCAAATACTACCATTCTGCCGACCATATCCGAGAAGCCCGCCTTATTCTCAAGCTTCAGGATATTATGAAGGTTAGGACGTCGAAGGTCGCAGTCGATAAGTATAACCCTCTTGCCCATCTTTGAGAATGAGATAGCAAGGTTGGCGGCAACTGTACTTTTACCGTCGCCCTTAGCGTACGAGGTAATCGCGAAGGATTTTTTATCCGTAGCGGAAAGCGAGAACATAATATTAGTTCGCGCAGACTTATACGCCTCAACTATAGCGAATTTACTTTTTTCGCTTAATACGTTTTTTTCGGCTTTATTTTTATTATTAGCCCGTTTGCGGCTGCTTTCGTTAACCGCCTTTTCCTCGCGGCGTTTCTGACCGGGTAATTTAATCTTCATAATTCATTACCCCGCTTTCTCAAAGTCAACGATTTCCGCGAATACGGGAATGTTATACATCTTAGCCAGATCGTCGCCGGGCTTAAGGGTTGTATCGATAATCTCGAGCATAAACGCGAGCAATACGCCGATAATAAAGCCGGCTACAAGTCCGTATAAGGTATTCTGACCTATATTAGGCGAAACCGGATCCGAGGGAGCGGAAGCGCCGTAGATTTTATCAACCTTACCGTTGCCCTTACCGTACATATTCTCAAAGCACTTAGGAGCCTCGTCGGCAAGCTGGTTAGCTACGTTAGCGGCAACCTGAGGATTAGCGGAATTCGCAGTAATACGGATAAAGTTGGATTCTTCAACCTGCTCAAAGGTTACGCTGGCGCCCGACATAAGAGCTGTCATCTCAGGCATATTGTTGAACAGGATTACGCAGCTCGAAGCGAGAGTCGCTGACTGCTGGATTTCATTAACAGCTACACGTCCCTTTTGATTAGCGTCGTAATATCCGGTTGCGCGGGTAGTAACCTCTTCGTTATAGTTGTGGATAAGAATAAGAGAAGACGCCGAATAGGTAGGCGTTATAAAGAAGCTCGAATATCCGTAAACTATAAGCGTTACCAAAGCCGTAATAAGGAATATCAGCTTAAGGTGGCGCAAAAGCATATAGAAAATCTTTTGAGGAGTTAAATCCTTTGGCATTTCATACCCTCCCAATTAACACATATCTAAAGTCAATTATATACTAACGGAATTATATTATATTTCTTTTAAAGAAATTACTAAAAAATAACAAAAACGTAAACAGCACTCAGCTTTATCCCCTTATAAAATGCAGCTGCCTCAAAACTCAAAAAGAGCTTTGAGGCAGTTAAGTAAGAACTATTATCTTAATACATTAAGAAGTACGCCGGCGGCAACCGCTGAGCCGATAACTCCGGCAACATTCGGTCCCATAGCGTGCATCAGAAGGAAGTTTCCGGGGTTTTCCTCCTGACCGACTCTCTGCGACACACGAGCCGCCATAGGTACGGCGGATACTCCCGCGGAGCCGATAAGCGGATTAACCTTACCGCCCGTTACCTTATACATAACCTTACCGAAGAGTACGCCGCACGCGGAGCCCATCATAAAGGCGAGAAGTCCGAGCACGATAATTTTGATTGTACTCCAGGAAAGGAAGTTAACGCCCGTAGCCGTAGCGCCTACGGTAGTACCGAGGAATATAGTGATAATATTCATCAGCTCGTTCTGAGCGGTTTTTGAGAGTCTTTCGGCAACTCCCGATTCCTTTATAAGGTTACCGAACATCAGCATACCTACAAGCGGAGCCGCGTCGGGAAGTAAAATCGAAATTACGATTACGATAATAACGGGGAAAATAATCTTTTCGAGCTTTGATACGGGACGGAGCTGCTCCATACGAACTGCTCTTTCCTTCTTGGTAGTAAGCGCTCTCATAATCGGCGGCTGAATAATCGGCACCAAAGCCATATACGAGTACGCCGCAATCGCGATTGAGCCTAAAAGCTCGGGAGCGAGCTTAGTCGTAACGTAAATCGCGGTAGGTCCGTCGGCTCCTCCGATAATACCTATAGCGCCCGCCTGAGCCTCGGTAAAGCCGAGGAAAATAGCGCCGACAAAGGTAATAAAGATACCGATCTGAGCAGCAGCACCGAGGATAAAGCTCTTCGGGTTAGCGATAAGCGGACCGAAATCGGTCATAGCTCCTACGCCTAGGAAGATAAGCGGAGGATAAATGCCTAGCTTAACGCCCTGATAAAGATACCAGAAAAGTCCGGCGTTATGCGGTACGTTATAATACTTAACTCCATCGAGTATCGTAACGGCGTAGCCCTGCGTCGTGCCCTTTGCGGCTATACATTCCTTAGCGCTCATAAGCGTAGTTTCGGGCGCTGCCATAATACCGGGATAAAGATTAACGAGCAGCATACCGAACGCAATCGGAAGAAGCAGAAGCGGTTCGTACTGCTTTTTTATCGCGAGGTAGAAAAGAACGCACGCAATAGCTATCATTATATAGTTTCTGTAGTCAAGGGTACTTATACCCGAATCCCTGAAAATACCGACCAAGGCATTCCAGAAGTTATTTAATATTTCCATATACGGCCCTCCTGAGGGTTAAATAAATAATCATATCTAAAACGGTCTTGTATTATTAAGAATACCTGCGTTCGACCAGGCGGAGCGTGATTTGCTCCTTTTAATACTCTTTATTCTGACCTTATTCTCAGAACCGTACATACTGTAAACCGCCGCGCTGATTACGGCAACAATCTCATCCGAAAGTCCGTTTTCCGCTTCCGGAACGGGCTCATCGGCGGCTTTAAACACCGTCTTGGTTACGGGCTTTTTCTCTTCAATAACCTTAGTCTCGATTTTCTTTTTCTTAAGCGGTCTATTCTGAGCGGAAGTAATAATCTTTCCGTATAACCAGATAATCAAAATCAAAAAAACAAGCACCGCGAATACTATCGTAAAGCCGGTAAGCAGCATTGACGCGGATATTGTAAATTGTCCCATCATATCCATATACAATATTCCCCCATATTAAATATATTTTAATTATACTTAATACGGGGGAAAGTTTCAACGATAAATATTCAGTTTTTTATATTTCGTTATTCTTAACAATTTTTCAGGTTTAACTTAGTGTTATTTGTGAATTAATTTAGAGTATTATACAAATCAAACCGTTACAGCCGTTGTTAGTAATTTTCTCGATTGTCTCCCCTATCTTAGCTCTTGCATCGGAGGGCATACGGTAGAGCTTATTATGAAGCCCCTCGTTCACGAGCTCGTGGACGCTTTTTCCGAATATATTTGACTGCCATATTTTAGCGGGGTCCTCCTCAAACTCCTTAAGCATATAGGTTACGAGCTCCTGACTCTGCTGCTCGCTTCCGACTATCGGAGTAACCTCGGTTTTTGTGTTCACCCTCATCATATGGATTGAGGGCGCGGAAGCCTTAAGGCGTATTCCGTATTTACCGGACTGCTTTATAATCTGCGGTTCCTCTAAGGTAAGCTCCTCCATCGTAGGCATAACGATACCGTAGCCTGTTTCCTGAACCTGATGATACGCGGCGGCGATTTTATCGAACTCCTTCTGCTTTTCGGAAAGCTCGGATATACAGTCTAAAAGCGAGCACTCGTCGTTTATTTCAAGCCCTGTTCTCTCGGACATAACCTCGTAGAACTGCTTTCTAGGTATCGCGACCGAAACGCCGGCCTCGCCTTTTCCGAGGTTTAAATCGGTAAGTCTCGTATACTCGATATAATCGCAGGAGGCTATTTCGTTGAGCGCTTCCTGAATCTGCCTTATCTTCTCGATTTTTGAGGCGGAGCTTCTGATACATTCAAAAACCGCCGCCTTGGTCTCGTTATCCTTAGGGAGAGTTACAACCCATTTCGGAATATCAACGGAGATTTCCCTTATCGGGAACTCAAAAAGAAGCTGAGCAAGGATTCTTTTAATCTCGGTTTCGTCAAGCTCCATACAGTTAACGGGAATTACGGGAACCTGATACGCCGCCGAGAGCTCGTTTGAGAGCTCAACGGCTGACTGCGACTGCGGATTCATAGAGTTCAAAAGTACGATAAACGGCTTGTTAATTGACTTAAGCTCCTCGATTACACGCTTTTCCGCAGGCGCGTACTCCTCGCGCGGCAAATCGGTTATTGAGCCGTCGGTAGTAACTACCAGCCCTATGGTGCTGTGGTCGGTGATAACCTTTTTTGTGCCGAGCTCCGCCGCCTGTTCAAAGGGGATTTCCTCGTCGAACCACGGCGTTTTAACCATACGCGGAATATCGTCCTCAACGTAGCCGAGGGCGCTTTCGACAATATATCCTACGCAGTCCACCATACGGACATTAAGCTTAGCCTTATCGGAAAGGGTGATTTCAACGCTTTCCTCGGGGATAAACTTCGGCTCGGTAGTCATAATCGTTCTTCCGCCGGAGCTCTGAGGGAGCTCGTCAACGGTACGGTTATAGACTCCCTCGTCACTAATATTCGGCAGGACAATCGTATCCATAAACCTCTTTATGAATGTACTTTTTCCGGTGCGTACAGGTCCTACTACTCCTATATATACGTCGCCGTTAGTACGGCGGGATATGTCCTTATATACTGATCTTTCTTCCATTTTTCATCCTCCTACATAATAGGGATAAGAAGCATTTTAGCTTCCTGCAAGATATCGTCGCCAAGGTTGTTTTCTTCGCTTATGAGGGATTTTCCGGTGTTGAAGGACTTAGCGATATCCCACAGCCTTTCGCCCTTATCGGCGTAATACAGCACGAGCGGAGTATTCCTCTTAATAACCTTTTTATCCTCGTCGGCAGATATAGCCGTAATCACCTTAAAGCTCTCGGTTTTATCGGCTGTGACGAGGTATCTGATTTCGCATCTAAGCTCAATCTCGCCGTTTTCGGCAATCCGGTAGCTTACACTGTTAATCTGAGCGTAGGCTGAGCTAACCTCGTTAAAGCCGCCGCAGTCAAGCTCCTTGCTGAATTCAACGGCGCGCTCGGCATAAAACGGCTCCTTATCGCTGTTTAACGCAAGAATACAGACATTCAGCTTAGAATTAAGCGTAATTTTGCTTTCGGATACGGCTGTGCTCACAAGGGAATAATTCACGTTAAAGTCGGTAATCTCCGCCAAATCACAGTCCGGAAGTGATACCGAATCCTTATACATAAAGCTGTCCTCTATCACCTTGGTGTCGGTTATAACGCTGAGTACGGCTGAGTCAAGCTCAACCGGAAACTCGGTGCTGTAGGCGTCGAGGATAATCTCGGCTTCCTTTTCACCGTATGAGGCAGCGCTCAGCGAAAGCCTGCCGTCAACATTCACGACCGGAGTTTCGGACAATATATCGTTTTTAAGCCTTATCTCGCAGGAGAGCAGGGATAATTTAACCGAGGTTTCGTAATCGGCGGTTAAGCCGGAGCAGTCGAGGATTTTTGAGAAAGGTATTGAGCAGTCCGCCTGCTGAACCTCCGGTGAATCGACCGAGCTTAAATAAAGAAGCCTTACGTTGAGCTCGCCGTTAAGCATCAGCTTATCGGGGATTATCTTATAATCGGTAATAACAGCCCTGACGTCGCTGTCGAGGATGACCTCTACCGGGGGCTTATTCACGATTTGAATTTCGTCGCCTGCCGAAAACTGCTCCTGACACAGGCACTCGAGAGCTGAAACCTGAATTTTCTTCGTATTAAATTCAAGTTTGCTGTCCGTGTCGGGAGAGAAGATATCCGCTTTGCCTATGTATTTTACGACGGCATAAAGCGAAAAAGCTCCGTGAACGGTGAGCCTGCGCGGTGAAAGCGGACGGCAGTTAAGATACTCAAGCTTTGTATAGGTTTCGATAACGGGGTTATCGGGGATTTCCTTAAGCGGAAAAGCGGCGTTAAACGGAATTGACTGCTCGCACGCGCGGACGTTATTCTTAGCGTCGGTATAGAGAATGTTCACAACCGTAGTTCCGTCAACCTGAAGCTGGCCGCCGCTGAGATTACGGTTATAAATATTCGGGGTTATTTTACATCGGAGTATTTTCTCGATATCGGGGCAGTAATCCGGAAGCGTAAAGTCGATATCTATCGGCTGCTCCGATACGGCGTCAAGCGCCTTAGCGAGAATTCCGACAGGGGTTTTAATAAGATTGAATTCCATAAATTTGTCTCTCCTTTTTATTGCTGTTAGATTTTATTCGGAATAGGTTCGGAATATGACATCAAAACAAAAAAGCCTGTTCAAAACTCTTTTTTGAGTAATGAACAGGCTTAAAAACAATTTTAACTTTTTACCCCGATTTTTCCGATTAAAGCGAATATAAAGAAAACAACAATATCCACCGCTACTATCGTAGCTCCTACCGGAGTTGAGAAAAGAATTGAAATAAGTATTCCGAGCAGCGCGCAAACTACGGAGATACACGCCGAGCAGATTGTTACCGACTTAAAGCTCTTGAATACTCTCATAGCCGAAAGCGCCGGGAAAATCACAAGCGCCGAAATCAGCAGCGAGCCCACAAGGTTCATCGCGAGCACTATTATCACGGCAATAACAACCGCGATTAAAAGGTTGTAGAGCTTAGCTCTCGTACCGACAGCCTCGGCGAAGCTCTCGTCAAAGGTAACGGCAAAAATCTTATTATAAAAGAATATGAACAGCGCGACGACTATCACCGAGAGCACAGCGCATATCCATACATCCGAGCCCGTCAGGGTAAGGATTGAGGTTGAGCCGAATAAGGTTGAGCAGACGTCGCCCGATAAATTCGACGAGGTCGAAAATATATTCATAATAAGATAACCGAGCGCCAGCGCTCCGACGGAAATCATAGCTATTGAGGCGTCGCCGCGGATTTTAGTATTCTGACCGGTTCTTAAAAGCAGTACGGCGCAGATAATCGTAATTACAAGAACAAAGAAAATATTGTTGGTTAAATTCATCACCGCGGCAATCGCCAGCGCCCCGAACGCAACGTGGGATAGTCCGTCGCCGATAAAAGAAAACCTTTTAAGCACTAAGGTTACGCCGAGTAAGGATGAGCACAGCGCAATAAGCACGCCTACGATTATCGCGTACCATACGAAGGGATACTGAAAATACCCGAGAAAATCAGAAAACAGTTTTTCCATTATTCACCCTCCCCCGCAAAGCCTTTCGGATGTCCGGAAGCGATATACTCGTCCTTGGTTCCGAAGAAAACCTCGCTGCCGATATGAAGCACCTTATCGGCGTATTGAAGCGCGGCGGAAACATCGTGAGATATCATAATAATCGTTATCCCGTACTTTTTATTCAGTTCGTCTATAAGAGAATACATTTCCTCGGTAACCTTCGGGTCAAGTCCGGCAACAGGCTCGTCAAGAAGCAGAATATCCGAAGCGGCGCAAAGCGCTCTCGCTAGCAGAACTCTCTGCTGCTGACCTCCGGAAAGCACGCGGTAACAGCGGTTTTTAAGCTCACTAAGACCCATTTTTTCAATATTATCGAGAGCGAGCTTCTTTTCATTCTTACCGTAAAACGGATTTAAACCGCGCTTTTTCTGACAGCCGGAGAGCACAATCTCCCACACCGACGCGGGAAAATCCCGCTGAACTACGGTCTGCTGAGGCAGGTAGCCTATTCCGCCCTTTTTACATTCGTCGTCAATAACAACCTTTCCCCTTACGGGAGGACGGAGCCCGAGCATAGTCTTCATAAGCGTGGTTTTTCCCGAGCCGTTTTCACCGAGAATACAGAGGTAATCGCCCTTTTCAACGGAAAAATTCAGATTATGAACTATCTCGTGACCATCGTAGCCGAGGCAGAGTTTTTTACAGGATAACTGAGACATTTATATCTTCCTTCTTACAATTTGCGAATAATTCGCAAATTAGTATACCACATCAGGTTTTAATAGTCAAGAAAAAAGAACCGGCTCTAATGAACCGGTTCTGAAAAATATTTTAAATTATCCCATTACATTCTCGCCGATTTTTGAGTTATGCTCTAATGCAGCGAGGTACTTCTGAATAGCGGAAGCGTCCTTGATTGAAATCTTGTTGTCGCCTGTTACATCGGCAAATACCTCACGCTCGGCGGGAATTGTATCAATCATAGCGAGGTGCTTCTGAATCGCGGAAGCGTCCTTGATAGAAACTGTGTTATCGCCGTTAACGTCGCCGTAGATTCCGAGAACCTTCGGAGCCTCTGTTTCGGTAGAGGTAGGAGCCTCGGTTGTTGTTTCCTCGGCAGCAGTTGTAGTTTCCTCGGTTGTAGCAGCCTCGGTAGCAGCCGTAGTATCCTCGGTTAATCCGCCGGGGATTACCTCTGCGCCTGCTGTGCCGGTAAGCTTACCTACGGATGCGAGAGGAACGGAGATTACGTCAGCGTCCTCTTTTTCCATTGATGTACTTTCGTCCTTTGAATAGCTCTTTTTAGTATTATCGAGCATAGCGTTTCCGTCAAAAGGAATACAGTCGATAGGCGACTCGCCGCGTGTAGCAATAAGCATAGCGCCGATTCCCTGACTTGTAAGCTGGCTTGTTGTAATACCGAGCTTATTAAGCGGAATACTCATCTCGTAGAATGAGTCATAGGAAATCTTATGAGCTCTCTTTCCGCCCTTATATGTTTTAAAATCAACCCAGTCAGCGCTGTCGCTGAAAACGTCAGAAGGATCGTTGGAGCCGTTAAGTCCCCAGATTTCGCTGCATATATTAGTTTCGGCAACCTTATAATCAATGCCTGCTGTTTTATAATCAACACAGTGAGACTCGTAATCAGTATTACCCTTATCATCAGCTACGGTAAACATTGCGGGCTTACCGAGGCCGGGCTTACCGCTCATAAAGAATAAGTGGTCAACCTTAACGCCGTCAAACGAGAAACCGCCTGTTGCGTCCCAGATATTTTTACCGTTAGTAACCTTACCCGTCATAGTAGGCTTAGACTTATCTACGCTTAATGCTAATACGAGGGGAACGTCAAGTACGCGTCCGCCGTCGGAAAGAGGACCGTCGCCTTCTCTGTCAGCCCATGTATCGGTTGTGTTAACCATCTGCCAGCCGATATAGAGATTATTATCATCCCAAGCGGCATAAAGACCGACTAAATCAAGAACACAGTTCTCGTGACCGCCCTTCCAATGGTTAGGAATATCCCACGCGCCGCTGTTAGCTATTCTTAAATCCTCGCTCCAGTCGCTCGGGTCGCCGTCGATTTTAATAGTTTTCTTCGCGCCAACCTTTCCGCCGGGGTTAGTGCTGTAGTACTTAGCTAACTGACCGTTAGCGGCAGAAGCCGTCATACCGGCTACGCAAGCGCCGGAAACAATCATCAGTACCGCAAGTACAACTGACATCATTCGTTTTGTTAACTTCATAAAAAACTCCTTCATAAATGGTTTTTCATTCAGCGGAAAATTATCCCGTTGAATAAAAATAAAAAATTCCAACGAATGTATTATACCTTAATTAAATGTCAATAGCAATAGAAAAAGCGCCGAACACACAAACTTCGGCAGTTTGCATATACGGCGTTTAAGTTTTAACAGAATAATTCAACAATATTGTTCATCATTTACTCGATTTGAGGCAGCTTTTTTATTCCGAACATTTTCCGCAAAAAGAATGATATGAATTTCGGGTTTTCGATAAGTACAACTTTCATAAATCGACATAGCCTTTCTGCCCACAAAATACTTTACATCCTTATCGTGGGCAGATAAGGCGTAAACGGCGATTCAGTCATTGCTCGTTGTCCCGCAGGGACAAACTGAGCGACAACATAAATCGTAAATAAGTGTTATACTAACACTTATTTATCTCCTGCAAATTAACCAAGCTAAAACGACTGTAGTGATTAACGAAATCACCAGCGTCCACCTGCACGGGAGAATTGTTGCAAGCAGAAGTCCTAAGCCAAAGCATAAAGTTGAGCTTATCTGTGCTCTGAATGTTTTCATTTAATCACCCTTTAGCAGTATATTGAGATTTCAAAAATATGTTACATATTTTTGAAATCAGGGCTAAGGGCAAAGGGCTAAGGGGTAAGTGAAATAAATATAATAAAAGCTACTAATAATACTTCTTGCAATTTCAGATTAAAAACAATATAATAAAAATATGAGAACTATTGAAATTAAAGAGAATGACGGCGGTCAGCGGCTCGATAAGTTTTTAAGCAAGCGCTTTAAGACTATGCCGAAATCGCTTATGTACAAGTACATACGGACTAAATATATTAAGCTCAACGGTAAAAGGTGCGATAAGGCGGACTTTTTAAAGGCGGGCGATGTTCTTACGCTCTATATTAAGGATGAGTTTTTTGAGGATAACCCCGAAAAAAGCTACGAGTTTTTAAAGGCTCCGAATAAGCTGAGCATAGTTTATGAGGACGAGAATATAATTCTGCTCGATAAAAAGCAGGGCGTTATAGTTCATCAGGATAAAGCTTATCATTTTGACAGCCTTGTGATGAGGGTTCAGCACTACCTCTACGATAAGGGCGAATTCAACCCCGACGAGGAAAACTCCTTCTCCCCCGCTCTCGTTAACCGTATCGACAGGAACACGGGCGGTATCGTTATAGCGGCTAAGAACTCCGAGAGCCTGCGTATTCTTAACGAAAAAATGAGAACGAGAGAGATTGAGAAATATTATCTCTGCCGAATCTGCGGTACGCCGAAAAAAGAGCACGGTATTCTTGAGGATTATTTAATTAAGGATAATAAAACCAATACCGTTAAGGTATATAAAAATCAGGTTGAAAACTCAAAGCCGATTAAAACCGAGTATACCGTAATCGAAACGGACGGCAAAACCTCGCTCGCGGAAATAAGGCTTCATACCGGACGCACTCACCAGATACGAGCTCATATGGCATTTATCGGGCATCCGCTCGTCGGCGATACAAAGTACGGCAAGAATAAAAAGAACTTTTTAAACACTACGAAATACCAGTGCTTATACGCGTATAAGTTGAGATTTAACTTTAAATCCGACGCCCAAAGGCTTAACTACCTTAACGGTAAGGAGTTTAAGGTTGATAAGGTGAAGTTTATTTGAACTGTCATTCTGAGCTTGCGCAGGTAGCGTTGCGACCGCCGCCTGTGGCGGATATCGGTCGGGAGCGGCTGAAACGAATCCGGCCGCACTATCTTCACGACCTACAAACTTCCCGCTTCCCGCTTCCCACTTCCTGCTAAAAAGAGCATGGCACGATGTGCCACGCTCTTTCATTTTATAGGTGAAAAAATTTCCGCGGAGGTATTGACAATATGGTCTACATACTCCTGACCGCATTTTTCGCGTATTAAATTAATTGTTTCGGTATATTCGTCGGGGTTGCCGCGGGTTAAGGAATGGCAGTCGGTGCCGACTATATCAATATATCCGCGTTTAATATACTTTAGAAGCTTGCGCTTCTGAGAAAAGCCCTTAAACGCGCCTACGTTAGTCTGGATGATAATATCCTCGTCGCATAAGCTCTCGACAAGTCCCTCATCCGACATCAGGTGGTCGTAGCGCTCGATATGAGTAAGCACGGGCTTTAAGCCGTAATTCGCGCTCAGCTTGTAGAGCCAATCCATAGTGCGGTTGCTGAAGGTTGAGGAAAACGGAAATTCACACAGGATGTACTTTGAGTCGCCGTAGCAGATTTCAGACAAATCGTCATTGTTGAAAAGATAATCGGTGACGTAAACCTCGGCGCCTAAGCAGATTTTTACATCCTCCGGAACCTCGGAAAGAAGAATATCAAGGCTCTCCTTACGCCGATTAAGGAAACTTTCAAGGCTTTCCTCGTTAGTATAGTAATGCGGAGTTAAGCAGATATTCTTAACGTCCTGAGCGCGGAGCTTTTCAATTATTTCAAGGCTCATTTCAAGGCTTTTTGAGCCGTCGTCCATTTCGGGAAGGATATGGGAATGCATATCGTAATATGAAGCCATAAGTTCATCTCCTTTTAAGACAGTTTGGTTAACTTATTTAAATGAACTCGCAGACCTTGTCGCCCATTTCGGTGCAGGAAACCTTGGTCATACCCTCGGCGTAGATGTCGGGGGTTCTGTACTTTTTAAGCGCCTCGTTAACGGCGTTCTCGATAGCGTCGGCCGCCTCGCCCTGATCGAGCGAATAGCGAAGCATCATAGCTACTGAAAGAATAGTTGCGAGGGGATTAGCGATACCGAGTCCCGCGATATCGGGAGCGGAGCCGTGGATAGGCTCGTAGAGTCCGAATTTACCCTCGGCAAGACTTGCGGAAGCGAGCATACCGATTGAGCCGGCAATCATTGAAGCTTCGTCGGAGAGTATATCGCCGAAGATATTAGAGGTAACGATTACGTCAAACTGACGCGGATTTCTAACGAGCTGCATAGCACAGTTATCTACATAAAGGTGGTTGAGTTCAACCTCGGGATATTCCTCGCTTACCTTGATAACGGTTTCGCGCCAGAGTCTTGAGCTCTCTAAAACGTTAGCCTTATCTACGCTTGTTACGCGCTTATCGCGTTTCATAGCCATTTCAAAAGCAACTCTCGCGATACGCTCAATCTCGGGCACGGAATACATCTCGGTATCCCACGCCGTAGCAGCGCCGTCCTCGGTGGTGCATCTTCCGCGCTTACCGAAGTAGATACCGCCCGTAAGCTCTCTTACGATGAGGATATCAAGCTGACCGCCGATAATCTCGTCCTTGATCGGGGAATCACCCTGCAAAGGCTCGAAGATAACGGAAGGTCTTAAGTTAGCAAAAAGTCCGAGCGCGCCGCGGATTCCTAAAAGTCCCGCCTCGGGGCGTTTATTTCCCGGGAGATTATCCCACTTGGGACCGCCTACAGCGCCTAAGAGCACGCTGTCGGACGCTTTACACTTATCTATAGTTTCCTGAGGAAGAGGCTCGCCTGTTGCATCGATTGCGCAACCGCCCATTAAAGCCTCGTCGTAATTTACGGTAAAGCCGAATTTATCGGCGGTTTTATTGAGGACCTTAACTGCCTCGTCTACGATTTCGGGGCCGATACCGTCGCCCTTAAGTAAAGTAATCTTATATTCTGACATTTTCATTACTCCTTGTATTTTTATTTTGTTAATTATCTCACAATATTCCTAATAAGATTGTAAAGTTGTTTACAATTAATCGGTTACAGGTATTTTTCTGTAAACTTCAACAACCCTGTCTCTCTGCCACAGCATTGTATTTGTGCGTACGGAATAACCGAAACCGTTATCCATAACCCACTCAAAGGGCTTTGCGCGAGGTATACCGTATACCGAAAGCAGCGTCATTATTACGCCGCCGTGAGTGATGATTACCGCCTCGGTGTTGTTGGTTTTCATCATACCCTCGACTATCTGCTCAAAAATAAGACACACGCGCTTTGTAAAATCGGCTCCGCTCTCGCCTCGTGGCGGTTTTACGTCGGTCTGACCTGCGAGCCATTTTTCAAAATCGGGGTTATCCTTAAGCTCTTCGGCGGTTTTATTTTCCCACTCGCCGAAGCAGCATTCGCTGAGCTGGTCTATAACGATAGGATTCTGACCGGGATAAATAATCCGCGCGGTCTCGGTGCAGCGCTTAAGCGGACTTGTAAAAACCACCTGAGTTCCGGGATACACGAATTTTGAGTCGTATTCCTCGAGCTTCTTTCTGCCCTCGTCGGAGAGCTCAACGTCTGTCGTTCCGATATATTTACCCTTATGAGTATCGGAAATATCGCCGTGGCGTATAAAATGAATTATATAAGACTGCATATAATCAACTCACTTTACAAATTGTATATTTTAATATATAATAATTATACTAAAAGTATTATCGGAGGCTCACCATGAATAAAGAATTCGGAAGAATAATCACTCATTTAAGAAAACAGAAAGGCTTAAATCAAAAGGAAGCCTGCGCGGAGCTGGGGATTTCTCAGGCGCTGTTATCGCATTATGAAAAGGGTATCAGGGAATGCGGCCTGAGCTTTCTGGTTAAAACTGCGGATTTTTACGATGTATCCGTTGACTACCTGCTCGGAAGAACTACAAATCCGAAAGGCGGTTCGGGAAATGATGACGACGTTCCCGAAATCAGCGAGCTTAAGGACATTAACCGTTCAAAAGCCAACACCTACTGTATGCTTAACCGCAAGCTTATTGCAAATTCAACGGCGGTTATCTACAGCCTTTTAGCGGAGATAAATAATAAAAAGCTCTCTAAAAACGTAAGCGATTATCTCTCAGTTGCGGAGTATAATGTTTTCCGTAAGATTTATTCTTTAAAAGAAAATAATCCCGAGGATATTTTTTCAATAAAAAAACACTCGGCTGACGAATACTGCAACGCTTCTCTCGCTTTAAACAACGCCAGAATTAACGATATAAAAAGCAACCGCAGTATTGAGGGGCTTGAGCTTTCAGCGGAAAGTCTCGCGGAAAAATTCGACGAGAGTTATCCTTCCTTAAATCAACTCATTAAAAACGCCGAGAAAGCGCTCTCGCAGAATTTCAAGCTGTAAAACCAATATATTTAAAACCGGGGCTGTCTTAAGACAGCCCCTTTACTGATATCAGTTTTATGTCGGTCTTTGAGTAGCCTCTTCACCCTTGCTTACTATAATCGTAACGGTGGAACCGTGCTCTAAGGTATCCCCCGCTTTATACTCCTTGTAGCCGATTACTCTTCCTTCTTCAATCTTTTCGGAATACTGGTACTCGGCGTTTACAACGAAGCCGTCGTTAGCAAGGGTTTTAGCCGCTGTATCTACACTCTTATCTTTTACGGAGGGAAGCTCTCTCATCTGCATTCCCTTACTGATTTTGACGGTGATTGAGATTTCACCCGAGGCGGTTAATCTGTCGCCGCCCTTAGGGGACTGAGACATTACAACGCCCTCGGCATACTGATCGCTGTAGCTTTCCTCGGTATCACGGAAAAGCTTAACGTTAGAGGTATCCTCAGCCGCTTCCTTAGCTTCCTTGTAGGTCATTCCTACAAAGTTCGGGATAGTCTCGCCTGTCCATACCTCGGTTGTAGCGGTTGTATCCTCCTCGTTTCCTCCGCGGAAGGCTCCCTCAAAGGGATTAGCAAGTACAAAGAAAACTCCTGCCGTTCCGAGAATAATAATTGTAAGGAACGCCGCAACTATTGCAGCCGCGCGGTGGGTCGAGCCGGCGCCGCCGTTTTTATCGGAACCCTTTACATGCATATTCGCGGTTCTTGAAATTTCCTCCTGAATAGCCTGAGCCGTATGAGATACGGAAAGCTGCGAGCGCAAATCGTCAAAATCGGTAATACGGTTCTCGCGCTTTACCTGAAGGCCGTTAGCGATAGCCGTTACTACATGAGGCGGAAGCCTTTTAACGGTGCTAGTGCTCATTAAGAGACGGGAATCCTTCATTCTGTCCTTAGCGCTTGCGGGAAGATTACCCGTTAACGCGTAGAATAAGGTAGCGGAAATACCGTAAATTTCCGTGATGCTGTCTATCGGGAAATTATTCTCGTACTGCTCCGGAGCGGCGCAGCCGGAATAAAGCTGACTCTTTAAGGGAGTACCGCGCTTTCTCTCGTTAGCGGTAGCGAAGCCGCCGATTTTGATTTTACCGTAAGCGGTAACGTACATATTCTTAGGAGAAATAGCGTAGTGACCGAGGCCTCTCCTGTGCATTGCCTCTAAAGCGGAAATAACGGGCATAAACAGCGGTCTTGCAATATCCCAGTCGAGATGACCGTTACTTCTTTCAACATATTCCTCAAATGGAATAAGGTCCTGATTTTCTTCTATTACATAAGCTGTGTTATTTTCCTGGAAAATATTATGAATTCTTATAAGTGCGGAAAAATCCTTAAGCTCCGCTATAGTACGGAAATAAGAGATAAAATCCGACATAAGCTTACGGAAGATATCGTCATTCTCAAATCTTACGCGCAGCTTAGTTTCGTCATGCTCTCGCTCAAAAAGTCCCATCGGAAGAAACTCGCACACGATAGCAACGTCGCCGGTCTGCTTATCAAAGGCAATATACCTTGAGCTTTCGCCGTTAGTATCGATAACCGAACCGACAATATACCTTCCGTGCAAAACGGTTCCGTAGGGTAAAAACGGAGAATGTTGTTCTTTTGAATTATCAAAACCGCAACTCGGGCATTGAACGTGGTCGCCTATTTCGCGCATACAACCCATACACAATGACATCCGAATACCTCCTGAATCAAAATTTATAGGATAAAACCCGTAAGGGTACAAATAGCATCATAAGTAAGTTTATTATAGCATAGCGGTTAAATGAATTGCAATAAATGAAGTAGCTTTTATAGTTACAGTTTTGTTAAGTTAGGCTTTATTTGGTTACGTTTTTTCTTATTTCAGCCTAAAATATTACTTTTTCATCATTTATTTACTATAACAAGCGCCTTTCCGCCTTTTATCACAATTTTCACGCTGTCGGATTTAAAGATATTCGATATTCCGACCGCGAGAGATGATTTAAGCTTCAGCGCCTTTGCGGGATATTCGACCTCACCGATATATGTAACTTCGGTCTCACCGCATCCGAACGGAAAAACGGAAAAGGTTTTCCCCTTCAGACAAGTATATGAATACTCTCCCGAATTTAAAACCCTGACGGATTCGCTTTCACTTTCAATCGATGCGGTTATGTTATTATCGCAGAGGTATTCAAGCACTGATAAATTGGCGAATGTGTGGTCAAGTCTGCCTCCTAAGGCTCCGAGAATGAGAATATTTTTAAAGCCGCGTTCAACCGCGAGCTTAGCGCAGTGCATAGAATCGGTATCGTCCTTATGAGTGTTCAGTTTAACTGTTTCGACTCCGTTTTCAATCTTTCCGTTAAAGGAATCGAAATCGCTCACAAACAGGTCGGGAGTTATCCCGGCTTTTGACGCGGTATAATATCCGCCGTCCGCGCAGATAACGTAATCATCCGCACAAACGCTTTTACGGATAAAGTCACAATCCGCCTCGGGAGAGCCGCAGATTATTATACACCTTACTTTTTCTGCCATTGCTTTATATCCTTTACCTCATCGTACATAGAAACGTAGCTTTGATGTCTTGATTTTGAAATAATGCCGTCCTCAACCGCCTTGATTATCGCGCAGCCCTTCTCACAGGTATGAGAGCAGGAAGTAAACTGACATGCGGTAAGATAATCCTTAAACTCGGGAAAACAGAACATTATATTTTCTTTATCAATAATGTTATAGCGCTCTAAATCGACCGTTGAAAATCCCGGAGTATCGGCAACATATCCGCCGCCGATTTTAAACAGCTCAACTGTTCTTGTGGTGTGGCGTCCTCTGCCGAGTTTTTCGCTTATCTCCCCTGTTTCGAGCTCAAGCTCGGGATAAAGAGTATTAAGCAGGGTTGACTTTCCCACTCCGCTGTTTCCCGTAAACGCGGAAATCTTTCCGCTTAAGTATTCCTTTATTCCGGACGCGGAGCCGGGTATCTCGCTCGAATAGGAAAACACCTTTATTCCCGCCTTAGCGTATACTGCCTCGAGCTCGTCGGAGGATTTTAAATCCGATTTAGATACGACTATAACCGGCTCGATATCGTTATCAACTGCCGCCGCGGTCATCTTATCAATAACGAGATAATTAGGCGACGGCTCTACCGTTGAAACTACAATAACGAGGATATCAATATTTGAGAGCGGAGGTCTTTTAAGGGTATTTTTACGCGGTAAAATCTCATCTATTGAAGAGTAGCCGTCGTCGGGAACGGTTATCTTTACCTTATCTCCTACCTTTGGAGAATTATTCCTTTTTCGAAAAATACCTCTCGCCTTACATTCGTATACCACATCGGCGGCTTCTACATAATAGAAGCCGCCTGTGCTTTTTAATATAATTCCGTATAAACTATCCATTTACTCACCATCGTCCTCAGCCTGAGGTTCCTCGGTCGAAATCTGAGCCGGAGCCTCGGTCTGCTCCTCCTCGGTAGGAGGCTCGGTAGGAGGCTCGGTCGGGACGAACTTAAATGAAGTCGTCTCGTACTTTCCGCTCGTATAATCAAGCGTATAGCGCCTGTAGTTCTGACCGTTGAGGGTTACGAGTACAGTTGCGTTTCCGCTGCCGGTAAACGACATCGCGTAGCTGGAGTTATAAGCGGGGTTGAGCTTTTTGGAATAAGAGCTGTTCAATACGCCGTTTACATAAACATTCATATCAACGTCGTAGTTGATATTAGTAGGCATATCTACAGTAATATTGATTGTTGACTGACTGCCCTTACCTGAGCTTACAACGATATTTACTATAGTTCCGGGGTCAACCTTACTGTGCTGGAGCGGCGACTGGCCGATAACGGTGCCCTCGGGCTCAAGGCTTTCGTCGTCGTAGGTGTACTTGCACTGGAGCTTCTTCTTAGTAAGAAGCGACTGCGCCTCTGAAAGAGTCTTTCCGGTAACCTTAGGTACCTTTACCTTAGCGACATATTCATCCTTCGCTACGATTACGAGTACATTTGAACCGACGGTCAGCTTAACTCCCGCAGGCGGGTAAGTATCGCAAACATAGCCCTTAGGCGTAAGCTTATCGTAAACCTCTATAACCTTAGCGGAAAGGTTCTTATCCTCGATAGCCTTAACCGCCTCGCCTCTTGAAACATTGGTGCAGTAAGGAACCGCGATTTCGGTATCTTTACCGTTAATTACAACCTCAATTGTTGAGCCGGATTTTACTCGCTTTGAGCCGGGCTCGGGATCCTGACTTAAAATCTCGCCGAGCTCCTTGGTTTTAACGTAACGGCTTGTAATTTCAAACTTAAAATTGTTCGGATTTTTAGCCTTAGCGTCAACGATATTCATTCCGACATACTGCGGAACCTCAACGTCGGTAGCCTTACTTGAGGTGCAGCCTTTAAACAGCGCCGCCGCAAGTACCGCGATTATAACAATCGCCGCGGAAACAATAATACTCTTAATTATATAATAGCTCTTTGAATGATATTTCTTGATGCGGATATCCTCAGCATCATCGTCACCGTCATCCTCTTCAAGGTCGGGTTCAGCAACCTCGGGCTCAGGCTTTTTAACAGTCTTTTTAATACTCTTAACGTGCTTAGTCGGGTCGGAATCAACAAAATACTGATAATCAAACCTGACGTTGGGATTAAGCCTGAATCTCTCTAAATCGCCGAGCATTTCATACGCGCTCTTATAACGATCCTCGGGATTTTTCTGCATAGCGTGCATTGTAATCTGCTCAAGTCCAATAGGAATTGCGGGGTTTATCTTCCTCGGCATTTCCGGAGTTGACTGAAGCTGCATAAGCGCTACGCTAACGGCGCTGTCTGCGTCGAAGGGAAGCTTGCCCGTAATCATCTCGTAGAGCATTACGCCTACGGAATAAATATCGGACTTACCGTCGGTTTTACTTCCTCTAGCCTGCTCGGGCGCGATATAATGAACGGAGCCTATTGCCTGCTCGGTCATTGTTTTAGTCTGAGTATCGGTAAGACGGGCTATACCGAAGTCGGTAACCTTAATTGTGCCGTCCTGAAGAAGCATAATATTATGAGGCTTAATATCACGGTGAACTACGCCTTTATTATGAGCGTGCTGGAGCGCCTTTAAAATCTGAGTAGTAAGGTGAAGCGCCTCGCGCCAGTCGAGTACACCCTGCTGGCCTATATACTCCTTAAGCGTAATACCGTCGATATACTCCATAACGATATACTGAATCATATCGCCGAAGCTTACGTCGTAAACCTTAACGATATTCGGATGAGAGAGCATTGCGATAGCCTTACTCTCGTTTTTAAAACGTCTTATAAATTCGTCGTTGTTTAAAAACTCATCCTTAAGGATTTTAACCGCTACCTCGCGGTCGTCGATTGTATCGGTACAGCGATAAACATATGCCATACCTCCCACGCCTATGAGCTCGTGTATCTCATAGCGTCCGTCTAATTTCTTTCCACTGTATTTATCCACCAAATCACCCCTTAATAAACAACCGCAACGGTAATATTATCGGTTCCGCCGCCTTCCTTAGCTTTTTCAACTAAGGTATCCGTAAGACCTTCACCGCGGTTTTCGTGGCATATCTTTACCATTTCGCCGGTTGTAACACAGTTGGAGAAGCCGTCGGTGCATACGAGAAGAACATCTCCGTAGATGAAGTTGGTTTCAATATAATCAAGATGAACAGAAGGCTTGATACCGAGCGCCCGGGTAATAAAATTCTTGTTCGGGTGGTTCTGAGCCTGTTCGGCGGTAATCTCACCGCGGCGAACCATTTCCTGAACTACGGAATGGTCCTCGGTAAGCTGTTTAATCTTTCCTCCGCGGATAGCGTAGGTACGGCTGTCGCCGACATGCACAACGTGAACCGTAGTATCCTTTACAAGTACGAACTCGCAGGTCGTACCCATTCCGGTAAGCTCGGAATCGCTCGAGGCTAAATCAAAAATCGCCTGATTAGCCTGAGAAACTATTTCGGTCATCAAGGTTGAAAGCTCGCCCTTTGAGAGGTCGTCTGAATACATCTTCTCTATTTCACGGCTTATGTACTCAACAGCCGAGGCGCTGGCTATATTGCCGCCGTTTGCACCTCCCATTCCGTCACATACTACTACCCATGCGCAGCTTGGGGAAATAACTCCGAAACGGCAGTCATCCTGATTTTGAGTTCGGACTAAGCCTATATCACTTTTACTGAATATTTCCAAGCTATTTTCCTCCTTCTTCTGTATGATTTCTTTTCAGCTGACCGCAGGACGCGTTTATATCACTTCCGAGCGTCCTCCTTACGGTAGCCGTTATATGATAATTGCTTAATATATTTACAAATTGCTTTTGGCGTTCAACACGGCTCTTTTTATAATCGGAGCCCTTAACCGAGTTGACGGGAATAAGATTAACGTGGCAGTTAAGCCCCGAAAGCAGCTTTCCGAGCTTTTCGGCGCACTCGTCGCTGTCGTTAATTCCGTCAATCATAGCGTACTCAAAGCTTACGCGTCTTCCGGTTATATCAAAATAATCACGGCACGCCTTGATAAGCTGTTCAATAGGATAGCGTTTATTTACCGGCATGGTTTCACTTCTCGTCTTATTATCGGGAGCGTGAAGCGATACCGAAAGCGTGAGCGCGAATTTATATTCGGCAAGCTCATAAATCTTAGGTACGATACCGCAGGTTGAGAGCGTTATATGCCTCATACCTATATTAAGCCCCTCGGGCGATGAAACCAGCTTTAAAAACCTTATAACATTATCGAAGTTATCGAGCGGCTCGCCCATCCCCATAAGAACTATATTACTTATTCTTACTTTGAGGTCGCGCCCCGCGGCTTCAATCTGAGCGAGAATTTCCGAAGCGGTAAGGCTTCTCGAAAAGCCGCTTTTACCGGTAGCGCAGAAGGTGCAGCCCATTTTACAGCCGACCTGAGTTGATACGCAGATTGAATAACCGTGGCGGTAGCTCATAACAACGGTTTCGATAAATTCTCCATCGTTTAAACGAAAAAGATATTTTACTGTTTTATCATAGCGTGATACGAGCTTTTTTTCAATATTTGCAACAGAAATGTAACAACTTCCTTCTAAAAATTCCGCAAGGTTTTTAGGAAGGTTTTTCATATCCTTAAAGCTCAGCGCTCCTTTACTGAGCCATTGAAAGACCTGTTTCGCGCGGAACTTGGGAAAACCGCCGCCTAATATAAGCTCCTCCAGCTCGTCATAATAAAGGGATTTTATATCAATCATAGCTTAACCCTCCGAAACGCCGAGATAAAAAAACCGTCGGTCGGATTCAATCCCGGAAATAAGGTCAGCATATTATCGTTCTCGCTAAAGTAACGCTTTACGCCCAAGTCAAGGCTCAGAGGTTCAAAATCAGTATGCTCCTTTAAGAATCTTAACGCGTTTTCGTTATTTTCAGCGGGATTAAGCGTGCAGGTCGAGTAAATAAGAACTCCGCCTACAGCCACATATCGGCTGCTGTTACATAAAATTTTATACTGGAGCGCAGGCAGCTTATCCGATAAGAGGTTGTCCTTATAGCGGATTTCGGGCTTGCGGCTTAAGATACCGAGCCCCGAGCACGGAACATCGCAGAGCACCCTGTCTGCAAGAGGTAATTCCTTAGTATCGTTTTCCGCATCGCGGATATCCGTAACTATACAGGATATTCCGAGCCTTGCTGCGGTTTTTTCGATAAGCTTAAGCTTATGCGGATGAATATCAAAGGCAAAAATCTTACCCTTATCCTTCATATACTGAGCAGATGTAAAGCTCTTTCCGCCGGGAGCGGAGCACACGTCTATTACTATATCACGCGGCTTGGGAGAAAGCGCTTTAACGCAAAGCTGGGAGGCTAAGTCCTGAATATAGAGTTTTCCGTTTTTATACGATTCGAGACGTTCGATTGAGCCCGTATTATTAAGCACAACGGCGTTTTCATCAACAGGAGAAATCTCCGCCTCAACGCCTTCGGCTTTAAGCTCGTCTATCAGCTTTTCCGGGGTAGTTTTAAGCGTATTAACTCTCGCGGTGATAGAGGGGCGCCCCGATAATGAGCTGAGAACGCTTTCGGTTATCTCTTTACCGTAAGAATCAAGCCACAGATTTACTATATCTTTTGGGCAGGAATACTTAATACTCAGGTAATACGCGTAATCCTTCACCTTATCGGGCAGGGTATATTTAACCTCCGCCCTCGTGATACTGCGTAAAATTCCGTTTATAAAGCCCGAGGATTTTTGAAGCTTATGCTTTTTAGCAAGCTTTACGCTTTCATTAACAGCGGCGCTCTCGGGAACCTTATCCATAAACAGAAGCTGAAAAATTCCGAGGCGCAGAATTATCTTAGTCTGTAACTCAATTTTCTTTAAAGGAATTTTAGAATACTGACTGATAATATAATCGAGCGTCAGCTTACGCTCTAAAACTCCGTACACAAGCGAGGATATGAAAGCAGAATCGCGCTTATCAATTTTATTTTCTTTTAAAGCATTATTAAGGGCAATGGCGGAATATGCGCCGTCCCTTTCAACCGCAAGCAGAACCTTAAACGCAAGGTTTCTCGGGTTGGGCTTATTGTTGTTGTCCATTTTTAAATCAATCTCTTCTGCTGTTCGCAATCATCAGAAGTCTTAAGAGCTGCGCAACAGCCGTAGCCGCCGAAGCGACATAAGTCATAGCCGCCGCCTGCAGGGTGCGTTTTGCGCCGGTATATTCGGCGTCGGAAAGCATACCGGTAGCCTTGATACACTTAAGCGCGCGCGAGGAAGCGTTAAACTCAACCGGAAGCGTCGCGATTGTAAAAAGCACCGCCGCCGAGAATAAAATAATTCCTATATAAAGAAGCGGCTGAAGCGCGGAGGCTACAAGTCCCGCGATTATAAAAATCCAGCTCAGCTTACTGCCGATATTCGCCGCGGGGAGAATTATGCTCCTGATTTTATTCGGGAGATAACCCTCGGCGTGCTGAACGGCGTGTCCCGCCTCGTGGCAGGCTACTCCGACAGCGGCGATTGAGTTAGAGTCATATACAGGCTCGGAAAGCCTTATAACATTCGTTCTCGGGTCAAAATGGTCGGTAAAATTTCCGGCAATCCTCTCTATACGCACACCGGTTACTCCGTGCTGCATAAGCACGCGTTGTGCCGCCTGAGCGCCGGTAAGGTTGCGCGAGTTACGGATTCCGCTGTACTTTTTAAAGGTTGAATTCATATAACCCTGAACTATAAGCGAAAATATAATACACGGGAGCATAAAGATAAGATAGCTCCAGTTATAGTATGCTAAATAACCAAAATATCCCATAGGTTCACCTTATTCAAACTTATCACCGGTATTAAGCGGATGACCGAGTAAAAAGCTTTTTGAATCCATACGCTTTTTTCCGCTTAACTGTAATTCCTTAATAATCAGCGAGCCCTCGCCGCACGCGACAGTAAGGGGATTTACGCTGATAATCTCACCCGGAGCTCCGCTTTTTTCGCAAAGAACGGTCGAGTGGATTTTAATGTCCTTTCCGCCGAGCTTAGAAACGGCGACAGGCCAGGTCTGAAGCCCTCTTACCTGATTGTGGATAACTAAAGCAGGCTTTCCCCAGTCTATCGGGCACATATCCTTAGTAATCTTCACCGTATAGGTTGCGTCGTTTTCATTCTGTTTTTCGGGAGTGATTGAGCCGTTTTCAAGTCCCTCGAGAGTTTTTAAAAGCAAATCCGCTCCCATATACGAGAGCCTGTCGAAAAGCTCTGCGGAAGTCTCGTTCTCCCCTATTTCGGTCTCTTTTTTTAAGAGAATATCGCCGGTATCGAGCCCCTCGTCCATAAACATCGTGGTAACTCCGCTTATCTTATCGCCGTTTAATACCGCGCTCTGAATCGGGGAAGCTCCGCGGTACTTCGGAAGCAGCGAGCCGTGAACGTTTACGCAGCCGTACCTCGGGATATCGAGGATATTTTTAGGCAGGATTTTTCCGTAAGCGACAACCACAATTACGTCGGGAGCGAGTGATTTTATTTCGTTAAAAGAATTATCATTCCTCAGCGACTCGGGCTGAAGCACCGGAATATTATATTTTTCGGCACAAACCTTAACGTCGGGCGGAGTTAAAACCTGCTTGCGTCCGACCGGCTTATCCGGCTGAGTTATAACAGCGAGGATATTGTGAGAGCTTTGCGCCAGCTTTTCAAGCGTAGGCACGGCAAAATCAGGCGTGCCCATAAAAACTATATTCATCTTATATCAGTTTCCTTTAATTTATTCCTCAACGTAACATTCGCTGCTTAAATCCAGCTCGTTATTATTGAGCTTTTCAATCTCCTCGGGGAAGAGCATTCTCTCCACGCGGGTATCGTATAACACTCCGTCAAGGTGGTCAAGCTCGTGGCAGAACGCTCTCGCTAAAAGCGATTCGCCGGAAACGGTAAATTCCTTTCCGTTTCTGTCCTGAGCCTTAACCGTAACGCGGTACGGACGTGAGGCTATTCCCCACTTTCCGGGAAGACTTAAGCAGCCCTCAAGTCCGACCTGCTTACCCGAGGTCTCAACGATTTCGGGGTTAACGAGCTCGATAACTCCGTCCTCGGGATTAACCTCAATAACAACAACTCTCCTTAAAACTCCAACCTGCGGAGCGGCTAAGCCTACGCCGCCGGAATCGTGAAGCGTTTCAATCATATCATCTATAAGCACGGAAAGTCTGTCGTCGAATTTTACTACCTCGCGGCATTTTTTAACGAGCACATCGTCGCCTTTTTCAACTATTTTTCTCAGCGCCATATTATCACCTAACCAATCTTAAAAAAATCTCACGTACTGCTCGCGCAGGGCTTTTCCGACTCTTTCGGTCGCGTAGTAGTTATAGTTGCTCATAGCTACGCAGGTATATTCGGTGCTTCCGAACGAAATCAGAATAATCGAGTTATAGGGAGCGAGACTTCCGGTATGGAAAGCTACCGTACCGCCTGCTAAAAGGAAAAGTCCGTAGCCGTAGCCGATTTGCTTCGTATTCTCTAACATCTCGTTTAATGAGCTTTTAGAGATAATTTTACATTTTCTCAGTCCGTCAGCCCACTTAGTCAAATCGACAGCGTTCGAGTACATATTACCGCAGGCAAACGCCGCCCCCTTTATCTTAAATACGTCCATATCGCCCTTTTTATAATTATAGGGCTGAGCGATATTATCAATACTTTCGTCGAGCTCCTCGACAAATCCGGAGTTGTTCATTCCGAGCTTATCGAAGATTTCGGTTCTTATAAAATTCTCGTATGTAGTACCGCTTACTTTTTCGATAATCTCGCCGAGCAGCATATAACCGCTGTTAGAATACTTAAAGGTATTACCCTGACTGAAAAGCATAGGGTCACCCATAAAGTTTTTCTCGATAATCTGACGGTTCTGCTTTGACGTATTTTTAAGCGCCTGCTTTACGCTCGGGAAGAACTTAGATACGTTCGAGTAATAATTCATATAATCGGGAAGTCCGCCCTGCATTCTTAAAACGTTCTGAATAGTAACGTCCTTTCCGCTTTTATACTGAGAGAAATATTTTCCGAGCTTGTCCTTTACGGAGAGCTTTCCCCTCTCCTGCAAGAGCATTATCGCCGCTGCGGTAAACTGCTTTGTGATTGAAGCTACGCGGAATAACGTATACTCGTTATTCATAATTTTCTTCTTTTTATCGGCGTAGTTTATACCCTTTTTATAAATGGGCTTATTGTGCTCGGTGATATAAACCTCGCCCTCGAAGCCGTAACTGTAAAGAATACTTTCGCAGTCGGAAACAAACGCGCTGTTCTGCGTTTTAGTAAGCTCGGAGGAGCTTACGGTAGCCTGCTCAACGGTAGAAGCCTCCGTTGCGGCGGTTTTCGCCTTAGATTTATTATTCTCGTTTTTATTATTAATATCAGCGGTGGCGAGAACCTGAATATGCCCGTCGTCACTTTCCGAATTACAAGCAGTCAGCGCGAAGCTCATAAGAGCCATAACAGCCGTAAGTACAATACACGTTAATCTTTTCATCTTATCTACCCCTAAAACGATAACGCATTTATATCTATATACGCAGTAGTGTTTTTATTTTCTTTATCAGAATTAAATTCGAGCAGAATTTCCGAAAGCAGCTTTCGGAAACGCTTATTGTTTCTGCATTTTATTATTATCTTAAATCTGTATTTATTGCTGACCTTGGCGATTGAAGCCGGAGACGGTCCGAGTATTCTCAGCGGAAGCTCGCTGTATTCGGATTGAGCTCTCCCGACCAGGCGCTTCATAAAATCATTTGAGGATTTTATAACGCCGAGATGGCTGTCGGACACAAAGCCGACCATACAGATATCCGCAAACGGCGGATACAGCATAGCCTCGCGGATTGTAATCTCGCTATTGTAGTATTTTTCGTAGTCCTGAGCCGCCGCCATTGAAATAACGTTATTCTCGGGCGTATAGGTCTGAATAAGAGCTATACCCTTTTTATCGCCGCGTCCGCTTCTTCCTACTACCTGAGTTAAAAGCGAAAAGGTTCTCTCGTAGCTGCGGTAATCGTCGGCGTAAAGCATTGAATCGGGATTTAATACTCCGACAAGCGTAACCTTCGGGAAGTCGAGCCCCTTAGCGACCATCTGAGTTCCGATAAGAATATCGTACTCTCCTCTTGAAAAAGCGGATAAATACCTTTCGTGGGAGGATTTACGCATTGTTGAGTCAGCGTCTAGCCTTAATACCCTAGCGTCGGGCAAAAGCTCGGAAAGCTGCTGTTCAATACGCTGGGTACCTGCTCCGCGGAAGCTTAATGATTTTGAATGACAGTTCGGGCACTCGCTCGTATAGTCAACGGAATATCCGCAGTAATGGCACATCAGCTTGCGGTTGGCGCTGTGATAAGTCAGCGAAATCGAACAATGCGGACACACCAAGGTCTCGCGGCAGCTTGAACACACTACAAAGGTATTGTGTCCCCTGCGGTTTAAAAGCAGTATGCTCTGATTGCCTTTTTCGAGATTTTCCTCAAGGCAGGCGTACAGCTCCTTTGAAAAAAGAGTTGTGTTGCCCTCGGCAGCCTCCTCGTTCATATCGACAATTCTTACCTCGGGAAGAATTGCGTTACCAAAACGTTTAGTAAGCCTGTTGAGGGAATAGCGTCCCTCTTTAGCGTTGTAAAAACTCTCAATATCGGGCGTTGCCGAAGATAAGAGCAAAAGCGCGTTATTCTGAGCCGCCCTGAACTTGGCTATATCCCTCGCCTGATAGCGCGGAGTTGACTCGGACTTATAGGTATGCTCCTGCTCCTCGTCCATAATAATCAGTCCGAGGTTCTTAAAAGGAGCGAAAACCGCGCTTCGCGTGCCTACGGCTATTTTAGCTATTCCTCGAAGCACGCGTTTATATTCATCAAGCCTTTCTCCGAGCGACAGTCCGCTGTGAAACACCGCAACGTCGTCGCCGAATTCAGACTTAAAAATACTTAAAAACTGCGGAGTTAAAGAAATTTCGGGGACCATTACAATAACGCCCCTGCCGTCCTCAACAGCCTTTTCAATCAGCTTTAAAAATACCGAGGTTTTACCCGAGCCGGTTATTCCGAAAAGCAGACTTACATGAGGCTTATCCTCCCTGTACTCGGAAAGGATGTTATTAAAGGCCTCAGCCTGTTCATCGGTCAGAGTTACTTCTTTATTTTCTTTTACAGAATTATCAGTATCTTTTCTGAAAACCTCGTCCTCGTAATAAAAGGCAAGTCCCTTTTTAACGAGAGCGTCTACAACCGACGGCGTAACGCCTGCGTAATAGCAGACTTCCTTAACCGAAGCGCAGCCCGCGGTCTGAAGAATTTCAAGCACGCTGTTCTGCTTAGGGCTGAGCTTTACGGAGGAAAAATCCGCGTCGTCGTTTACGGCGACCATTTTCAGCACGGCGTCGCCGACCCTGCGGAACGCTTCGTCCGATTTCCTTAAAAATCCGCGTGCGCACAGGCTGTCGAAAAACTCGGGCTTTAAGCCGAGAGCCTCGCTGAGCGCCTCGGACTTCAACGGGGACTTTTTAGCGAGAAGGTAATTATACGCGGAAAGCTCGTCCATTAAAAGCTCCCCGGTATCGACACCTCTTACCGCCGAATAAAGCGTAGTAACCTTATAGTTGATACCGGCGGGAAGCATAGTTTTAACGGCGTCGTAATAGGTACAAAAATACCTGTCCTTCATAAAAACAGCAAGCTTAACCATTTCTTCAGTCAGGACAGGTTCCTTATCAAGTACGGATATTACGGACTTCAGATTGCTCGTATCGCCCTTTTTTATATCCATAACCATAGCCTGACGCTTACGGTTACCGCTGCCGAACGGCACCATTATACGCTTACCGACTTCAACCTCAGAAGCAAGCTCTCCGCTTACGGCGTAATCAAAAAGCCTGTCAAAGGAATATACGGTGTTTTCTACCGCTGCAGAAGCGATAAAATCAGTCATCGTCTTCCGGCTGTAAAATACTTATCTTATGATTTTTAATCTCGTCGATAGCTAAAAGTACAGCCTTATCATCGGTTATGGTTTCCTCGTCCTCGAACTCCTTGGTAATCTGACGAGCTCTCTTAGCTACGCCGATAACAAGCGCGTAACGGCTTGCCTTACCCTCGAATAATTCATCAACATTTACCTTTTTCATATTACTCCATGCCTTTCCGCCCGCAAAAATTCATTTTAAGTCTTACGGCGGGCGCGTAAGATTTATCTATATTAAAAAATAATATCCTCTTTTTTCGGAAATACAATCGCGCAGATTATATAGAGAATAATTCCCGTTCCGAAGCTCAGCGATAATACCGCCCAAAGAACCCTCACGATAGTCGGGTCAATATTAAAATACTCGGCTACTCCGGCGCATACTCCGGATATCATACAGCCCTGAGTAACCTTATAAAACCTTTTCGGTTTATTTTCCATTCTTCTCAGCCTCCAGAATTGAAAGTATCTCCTTAGCGGCGCGTTCGGGGTTATCGTTTAAGACGGAATACTTGTAATAACGCTCGAACTTCATTTCGTCAACAGCTCGTTCCAAACGCTTGATTATAGTTTCCTCGTCCTCGGTGCCTCTTCCCCTGAGACGTTTTTCGAGCTCCTCCATAGACGGAGGCGTTATAAAAATACTTATACAGTCGGGGCGCTTATACATAACCTGCATACCGCCGTCAACCTCTATTTCGAGGAAAACGTCGTAGCCCTTCCTGAGCATTTTATCAACGGCAGCCTTCGGGGTTCCGTAATAGTTATCGCAGAACTGCGCGTATTCAAGAAAGCCGTCCTGCTCCGCCGTTGCGCGGAACTCCTCTTTGCTGACGAAGTAATAGGTTACTCCCTCGATATCCTCGGGACGGGGCTTTCTGGTCGTGCAGGAAACAGAGAGCCTTATGTTGGCGTTTCTTTTAAGAAGCTCCTTCATAATAGTACCCTTGCCGACTCCCGAACATCCGGTATATACAACCAGCTTACCTTTTTTCATACTAATCCTCGCTTCTGTTGCCTATAGCCTCAGGCGATAAAGCCGACAGAACGACGTGGTCGCTGTCGCAGACTATAACCGCCTTGCATTTTCTTCCGCAGGTCGCGTCCACCGCTATTCCCTTAGCCTTAGCCTCCTGAACGATTCTTTTTACCGGAGCCGAATCGGGAGATACCACGGCGACAATTTTCGCGGCGGAAACCATATTTCCGTATCCTACATTAATCAGCTTCATAATTTTACCTACTCAATGTTCTGAACCTGTTCTCTTATTTTTTCTATCTCGTTTTTAATCTTAACAACCATTTGAGCGAGCCCGGCGTCCTTTACCTTTGAGCCGATTGTATTCGCCTCGCGGTTCATCTCCTGAATAAGGAAGTCTATACTTCTTCCGACAGGCTTATCCTCGTTAAGATAGATATTCAGCTGGTCAAAGTGGCTCCTAAGCCTTACGGTTTCCTCATCCACGGCGATTTTATCGGCGTAGATTGCCACCTCGGTGATAACTCTCTGCTCGTCGTAATCCTTAGACTGCAAGAGTTCCTCGATTTTATCCTTGAGCCTTGACTGATATTCCTTAACGGTTTCGGGAGAACGCTTTTCGATTTCGGATACGATATCCATAATAACGGAAGCTCGCTTTAAAACATCCGCCTTAAGGCGCTCGCCCTCGTTTCTACGCATAGCGGTAAAGCCCTCGAGAGCGCTGTCGATAGCCTCTTTAACGTCGTTCCATACAACGTCCTCGTCCTCAGCCGCCTTATTAACGGTAAGCACATCGGGGTATCTTCCGACATCAACCGAAGTCACCTCGTTTTTAATACCGTATTTTTCCTCAAGCTCCTTCATAGCTTTAATATAGCCCTCGGCAAGGTTGTGGTTAATCTGAACGTCGGCGGGAGTATCCTCGGGCTCGGTTATAGATACGAACATATCCACCTTACCGCGGGAAATCCTCGAGGTTATATAGGACTTAATCTTTTCCTCGAGAAAGCTGTAGCCCCTCGTTATACGGCAGGAAAATTCGAGATAGCGGTGGTTAACGCTTTTAATCTCAAGATTGATTTTACGTCCGTTAATCTCTCCCTCGAACCTGCCGAAGCCGGTCATTGAATTAATCATAGAACTCACCTTCCTTTCTTAACATCCCTATTCTAGCACTAAGTAAGTATAAAGACAATAGTTTTGTAACTATTTTGTAACCTTTTATTTTGATACTTGATTTTAACCCTGCAATGGGTTATAATGTGCTTGTATATTATTAAATTATAAAAAGGAATGGTTTTATGTCAGGACATAATAAATGGAGTACCATTAAGCAGAAAAAGGGTAAGAACGATGCCGCAAGGGCTAAGATTTTTACTAAAATCGGACGCGAGCTTATCGTAGCGGTTAAGGAAGGCGGAAGCGCCGACCCCTCCGTAAACGCAAAGCTCAGAGACGTAATCGCTAAGGCTAAGGCGAATAACGTACCTAACGACAACATCGACCGTATCATCAAGAAGGCTGCCGGCGACGCCGATTCAGCCAACTATGAAGCGGTAACATACGAAGGCTACGGTCCCAACGGTATCGCCGTAATCGTAGAGGCGCTTACTGATAACCGCAACCGTACCGCGGGCGAAGTAAGACATTACTTCGATAAGTTCGGCGGCAATATGGGAACTCAGGGCTGCGTAACCTTTATGTTCGAGAAGAAGGGCGTTCTCGTTATTGAGCGCGAGGAACTCGAGGCTGACGAGGATAAGGTTATGGAGGACGCTCTCGAGTCGGGTGCTTCCGATTTTGAGGCTGATGAGGATATCTTCACAATCTACACCGAGCCCTCCGACTTCGGCGCGGTACGCGACGATTTAACGGCTCTCGGTTATAACTTTGCGTCCGCTGAGGTTGAGATGGTTCCCAACAACTACACCAAGCTCGATGATGAGGACTCTAAAACTAATATGCAGAAAATGCTCGATATGTTCGAGGATAACGACGATATCCAGAACGTATGGCATAACTGGGAAATGGATTAAAAGTATGACCGCGGGATTCCGCGGTCTTTTTTGCACAATAAAGAAAATGAAAAGGGTTATTAAGGGGATTACAATATTGCTGATAATCGCGGCGGTATTTCAGCTTTCGGTTATTCCGGGAAGCTCGGGCGTCTTTAAGTATAAGATTTTCAGCGGTAAAAACGGCGTTTATTTAACTAACTGCAGCGGTAAGAACGCTGCTGTTATTGAGCTTGCGCCCGAAAACCGCTCTTACTCATTTTCCTTTGATAATCAGGCAGTAGACTGCTGTGTATTAAATAAAACCGCGTATTTTCTCGTGTATAATCACTCACGGGATAAATGCGCGGATATTTTTACGGCTTCAAGCGGAAAGCTCAAAAAATCTCTTACTCTGCAAAATATTATAATCAGCTCGTCGTCTGCGATTGCGGTCGATAACAATGGCAATATTTATATTAAAAACAGCTCGGCTTATATTCAGGTATTCAACAAATCGGGCAGGCAGATTAACGAACTCAGGGAGAAATCCGACGCGCTGATTCAGTATCCGGACTTTGCTGCCGCTTACAGGAGCAAGCATCTTTATAAGCTTTACGGCGATAAGGTTAAGACCTTTGATACCTCCGCCGAATATCCGCTTTACGGTATTAACGGCAATTATATAGCCGATATCAACGGAACAGTTTACAATGCCGGCAATATGAGTAAAAAGGCTGATTTTAATACCGAGGGCTTTTATAAAGTCGCCGCGACCGATAATTATTTCGTCACAGCCGGCGAGAGCAGTCTATCGGTTTATAATAAAGCCGGTACGAAAATTAACACATTGGATTTTGATACGCAGATTCAGGCAATCTGCTCATACAAAAACAGCGTATGCGCTGTATTACGCTCGGGCGGTAATTACCTTTGCGAGCAGATAAACGAAGCAAATCTTAAACCGAAAGCAGAACCCGCCGCTGAAAAAGGCGCGGACGGTATTACACCCGGTAACTACCGCGTGAGAAAAGGTTATATATTTGTTGACGTTAAGACGACAATCGCCGATTTCAAAGAAAGCCTTGCCGGCAGAAATTACGATATAGTATTCAAGAACAGGCGCACCGGATATATCAGAACCTCGAATGAGGTGACGATAAGCAGTAACGGCGTTTCAAAGACTTACACGTTTATCGTTATCGGCGACGTGACCGGCGAGGGCAACGTCAACTCACGCGATGAAAGAGCGATGTTCAACCATCTTTTAGGCAAGGAAACGCTTAGCGGAATCAACCGCCTCGCCGGTGATATAAACCGGGATAACAAAATCAGCAATTGCGATTTGGTACTGTTAAGCAGGCTGGAATGATGCAAGTTATGAGTGACAGGAAAGCGTGCGCACCAAGGTGCGTGCGTTTTCTTCAGCCATCGCTTGTGCGCACGCAGGGCGCAACTAAGCGGTCAATATAAAATGCTTTTTACTTTATAAGGAACGCAGTTTCTTATAAAGTAAAAAACAATGGCGCGGCATAAAAGCCGCGCCGTTTTTCATATTAATTTACAGTCCCAAAACCTTTTCAAGTGAAGCCTTAAGATTATCAGTAATCTCAGCGGCATTCTCCTTGCTGTCGCCTACGGAAGTAAGATAGAGCTTAATCTTAGGCTCGGTACCGCTGGGACGAACGATTACCATATTTTCCTTTTCGAGGTTATACTGGAGAACGTTGGACTTCGGAAGGTCGATAGTCTTTTCCTCTCCGGTAATTAAATCCTTCTCAACGCTGAGCTTATAGTCGGCGGTTTTAACAACCTTATAGCCTGCAAACTCATCGGGAGCATTATCGCGCAGAGCTGTAAGCATATCAGCCATCTTCTGCATACCCTCGGCTCCCTCGAACTCGTAGGATAAGGTCTTATTCATATAATAACCGTACTCCTCATAAAGTCCGTCGATAACCTGAGCAAGAGTTTTGCCCTGCTTTTTAAAGGTTGCCGCCATTTCGCAGATAAGCATTGAAGCGACAACAGCGTCCTTATCTCTTACATATGTTCCGGATAAGTAACCGTAGCTCTCCTCAAATCCGAGCATAAAGCGGTTTTCCTCACCCTTCTTCTCAAGTCCGAGAATAACTTCACCGATATACTTAAAGCCGGTAAGAACATTCTTAAGCTCAACACCGTACTTTTCGCACAGCTTTTCAACGAGCTTTGTTGAAACAATCGTCTTAACTACAACGGGCTTCTCGGGGAGAGTTCCGTTAGCCTTACGGTTCGAGAGGATAAACTCGGTAAGCATGATTCCGTCCTCGTTACCTGTGATAAGGCGGTAGCTTCCGTCATAATCCTTAACGGCGATACCAACGCGGTCAGCGTCGGGGTCTGTGCCTAAAACGAGGTCGGGCTTAACTGTTTCGCTGAGCTCGAGCGCCTTCTGAAGCGCGTCCTTATTCTCGGGGTTAGGGCTGGGGCAGGTTGTGAAATTACCGTCGGGGAGCTCCTGCTCCTTAACTATGCTGACCTCTTTAACTCCTATATCCTTAAGAATACGTCTTACGAGCTTATTACCGCAGCCGTTTAAGGGAGTATAAACAACCTTTAAGTCAACCTCCTTGCAGATACCGGGGTTAACCTGCTGCTTTTTAACCTCCTCGAGATAGCTGTCATAAACCTCGTCGCCTACATACTCAACGATTCCCTTTTCAAGAGCCTCGTTTAAGTCCATAGTCTTAACGTCGTCAAACATATCGAGCTTGCAGATTTCGTCGTAAACCTCACCGGCAGCAACGTCGGTCATCTGACAGCCGTCCTCGCCGTAAGCCTTATAGCCGTTATATTTAGCGGGGTTGTGGCTTGCTGTAACCATAATACCTGCCTGACACTTAAAGTATCTTACGAGGTACGAAAGCACGGGAGTAGGCTGAAGCTCAGAAGTTATATAAACCTTAATACCGTTGGCGGCGAGAACCTTAGCCGCCTCGTTCATAAATAAATCAGCCTTGATACGGCAGTCATGCGAGATAGCAACCGCGCCCTTGCCGTACTTTTTAAGCACATAGTTCGCAAGTCCCTGAGTAGCCTGACGAACTACATAAATATTCATTCTGTTTGAGCCGGCGCCGATTACACCTCTGAGTCCCGCGGTACCGAACTCGAGGCTCTTATAAAAGCGCTCGTATATCTCTTTTTCATTACCTTCTATTTCCTTTAATTCCTCGATTAAGTCTTTATCCTCTAAAGCCTTTTCGAGCCATAATTTATAAGCATCCTTAATTTCCATAAAAAAACCATAGCCTTTCCGCCCGCAGGTTAAACCGTTTCCCCTATGCCCTTACCGCGGGCCGGTAAGATAAACGGGAAACGAAAAATAACAATTTTTCAAATCAGATTCCGATAATGTCAACTAATAAAAAAGCAAACATTTCGGTGAGTTTACTATACCATAAAACAGCAATTATTTCAATCGGTTTAGAAAAAAATAATAATAATTTTTTATGAATTTTACAATTTAGACAGATTTCTTGATTTTTTAAATAAAATATAGTATTATAAACAGGATAAAACCAAGGAGGTATTATATGGAAGATTTTGAAAAAATCGAATTAAATGAAAATGAATCCGCTCCCGAAACCACCGAAACTTCAGAAAGCGCCGTAAGCGCTGAGAATACCGAAAGCGCTGAAAGCACCGATCCGGTAGTTGAGGAAGCAAACGGATATTCAGAAGACACGGAGATTGATACTCCCGATACTATCCCGGAGATTCCGATGGATGATAACGGTAAAAAGGTTAAGGTTCAGAAACCGATTATCATAGCTGCGTGCGTACTTATCGCGGCGCTTATAGCGGCAGGCGTTTACTTTTTATTCTTCAACAACAGCGTTGTCGGAACATGGGTTATCGACGAGTCAGCTTCCACCTCGGATGAAGCGTCAAAAACGAAGGCTGAAGAAAACATAAGATACTACACCTTCAACGACGACGGAACCGCTTCAATAAAACTCGGTACAATCGAGATTTTCGGTACCTGGAACTACACCGATACAAGCTCCTCGTCAGCCGACGAAAAGACTGATAAAATCGATATCGAAATTCTCCCGATTATCAAGGGAACCTTTGAGTTCGAGCTTAAGGGAAACGCGTTCTCGGGCAGGGTATTCACCTTAACGAGCAATCAGAGCTCAATCGACTTCAAGAGCGCGTCCAAGGTTGAACCCGACCTTAAGGTAAGCGCTAAGTTCAAGGCTGATAAAAACGTAACCGGAAAATGGAAGAATAAGGACTACAACCTTATTTACGATTTCAAGGATGACGGAACCTGCCACTTAAGCAACAACGACCGTATCACAACAACAGGTACATATACCGTTGACTCAAACAAAAAGCAGATTACAGTCGTTTATATCGGCGAAGAAAAGTCGAAGATGTATATCCCCTACGCTAAGGGCGAAAAGAAAAATCAGCTTATTTTATCGGGTTATAAATTCTCGAAGGTAACTGAATAATAAAAAGGACGTTTAAAGGCGTGTCACTTTAAGTGGCACGCCTTGTTGTTATGTTGTTAAATATATTATGTTAGTTAAACTGTTCAATTAATCTGCCGCAGGCAGCGGTCGCAACGGGTTCCACCCCCGTCCAAAATATACTCGTCTCCCTCGCCCTAAGAGCGGGCTCGCGACACTCCTTATTTTGGAAAGCGCTTTTGCTCCCTTAATCTGCCGCAGGCAGCGGTCGCAACGCTACCAACTGAAACCTCCGCCGCCGTGAGTTGAGCCTGAGGACGAGGTATGAGTTGAGCTTCCGCCCGAATTGCTGTCGTCCTTTCTTCTTACACGCGTAACGTGAGTATAGAGGAAGTTGTCGTAAGCATTTTTAACAACTAAGCTGTTATTAACGAGATAGTCGTTAGCCTCAGCCTTAAGCATAACCGGCTTATACTTTTTCTTTACACCTAAAGCCGCAAGTATCGCGACTATAAGTCCGATGAAAAGAGATACGCCGACTCCGAAAAGGATATCGGTAAAACCTTTTTTCTCGTGATTTGTATCGTACGCCTTGCCGTTTTTCGCTTCGCTTACGAACTCGTCGCAAAGGCTGATATACTTATCAAACGCTTTGTAGTAATTTCCGTTTTTAATTTCGCCCTTAATTTCCGAGGAAATATAACCGATTCCGTAATCGGTAAATGCGGTGATACCGTAGCCTTTAGTGCTGATATAACCCCTACGGTCATCAACGCTTACGAGAAGCAGCGAGCCGTCGTCGGCATAACCGTTATCATCGTAATAATCGTCAGCGTATTCGTAATCCTGTTTACCTGCGAGAGTTCTTATAGTAAGGATTACGAAATCCATATCATACTTATCGCCGAGGGCTTCGAGCTTATCGGATAAATCCTGAATTTCACTCGAGGAAAGGATATTTGCGTTATCGATTATGAGTTCATTCTCAGCAGAAACCGGAGTAATAATAAGCGCCGAAAGAATAACCGCAATAAATAATATTGATAATACTTTTTTCATATCGACACCCCCTTAAAAGAACCCTAAAAGCGTTCCGACGATATAGACGATTACGCCTACACCTACAGTAAGTCCCGCGAATAAGGCGGCGACCTTTTTTCCGTCTATAGGAAGGTTTCCGATAAATTTACCCGACTGGCCGTTCATAGCAAAGGTGTATTTTTCGCCCTTATAATCGGTATTTAAAATCCACACCGGATAAAGCGCGTATTTAGCCTTACCGTTTTTAATCTGAACGGAGCTGTTTTTCGGGATAATTGAGGCGTAGGGATAGTCGATAGTACCCTTAAGGACTTCCTCGGCGCTGACCTTAACGCGGTTATTCGCGCGGTCAATGCTGTCCTCCATAGTAACGTCGTATTTATCGGCGAGATAGCCGGCGAGATACGCGGTCTGGAAATCAACAGCCTCCGAGAAATCAAACGGCTCAATAGACTCCATAAGGTCGTCGGGCATTTTTGAGGAACCGTCGCACGGAATGTTAACAAACTTCATCGAGCCCTCACGGAATACGTCGAAAAAGCTGGTTTCGGTGTAGTTATAGTTCGAGTCCGACCAGGTGTGAACGGTAGTAGCCTCAAAATCAACCGCCGCGTCGGTATCGGAATCAAAAAGCCAGAACGGAACGTATAAGCCCTTAATTTCCTCAAGCTTATTTTCGGTCTTAAAGGTTTTAGGCGCGAACTTTCTCGAGCTTACATATTCCTTAAGCTTAGCCTTCGCAGCCTCTTTATCGTGTTTGAACGGAATAACATAATCGGGCTTTAAGGTTCCCGATAAGCGTCCGCTTAAAACTACGGGGTTTCCGCAGTACGGGCAGGAAGTCGCGGCGGTGTTTTCATCGCCTACAATTTCTCCGGCGCAGGATTTGCAGACGAATACGCACATTTTTTCTTCTTCGCCGTTATCCCATTCCCGGCCTGCCTTTTCCTCCCACTTAAACTCGTCGGGAGCCTGCTCGTTTAATCTTTCGTCCTTTTTAAGAAACGCCTGAACGTCGAACTCGCTGTCGCAGTAGGGGCATTTCATTTTCTGAACGGAGGAATCGAAACTGACGGCTCCTCCGCAGCACGGACATTTATACTCAAATATTTCAGCCATTTAACTATCTAAACCTTTCTGTCCGAAAAAACGGACAAATAAACAGCACGGTAACAGGCGGAATAATACCGCCTGTTACCTTAAGCATATAATTATACTATATCGTTATCGTCGAAGGGATCTCCGCACTCGGGGCAGAACTTGGGAGGATTATGAGGATCCTTAGGCTCCCAGCCGCACTTATCGCACTTATAGAGAGGAGCTCCCGCAGGCTTCGGAGAGCCGCATTCCTGACAGAACTTTCCTTTATTTACCGCGCCGCACTTGCAGGTCCAGCCGTTCTGCTCCTCGGGCTTTTTAGCTCCGCATTCGGGACAGAACTTACCGCTTACCTGAGCTCCGCACTTCGGGCATCTCCAGCCGCCTGCTGCCGGCTGCTGAGGAGCTGCCTGCTGCTGAGCCTGCTGAGCCTGATTCTGCTGCTGCATATTATAGAAGCCCTGAGCGTTCATTCCGCCGCCGGCGTTCATAGCCATACCCATTCCGATAAAGCCGTTCATAGCGCCGCCCTCGTTAGCAGCCGCTGCCTTCATAGCTTCAGCCTGAGCACCTACGAGTGTAGCTCCGGCCATACCCGGATCACGAAGCATACCGGAACGCTGAGCTTCCTTAAGCATAGCTGCGTCTTCCTCGGTAAGTACGATCGGATTAAGCGCGATAGAAACAATACTGAGTCCTCTTAAATCGGACCACTTAGCGGTAAGAGCTTCGTTCATAGCGTCCGCGAGATCGTCAACGTGAGCGCCGATCTGATTCGGACGAAGCTCCATATCGCTCATCTTAGCGAAGCCGGGTGTAAGAGCGTGGATAAACTCGGTCTTAAGCTGAGTATCAATCTCAGTGCGCTTATACGGCTCGGAAACATTACCGCATACGTTGGTATAGAAAAGAAGCGGGTTTGTAATCTTATAGGAGTAAACGCCGCTGCAGCGGATATCGAGGTCGATATCAAAACCGATCTTGCTGTCAACTACTCTGAACGGAACAGGATTCGGGGTACCGAATTTATTCTCAACGATTTCCTTGGTATTGAAGTAATAAACTCTCTGATCCTTGCCTGTATCTCCGCCGAAGGTAAAACGCTTGCCTATTGTCTTAAATGTATCAACAATGCTCTTACCGAGCTTACCCGCGAAAATGCTGGGCTCTGTAGATGTGTCGTATGTAAACTCACCGGGCTCTGCGCAAACCTCAACGATTTTTCCCTGCTCAACGATAATCATACACTGACCGTCGGCAACCGCGATAACGGAACCGTTTGAGATAATATTGTCGCTTCCCTTTGTATTTGAAGAACGTCCGGAGGTTCTCTTCTGACCTTTTACTACGAGTACATCCTTTTCAATGCTGTCGCAGTAAAAAAATTCTTTCCATTGATCGGCTAAGGTACCGCCTAAAGCACCTAAACCTGCTTTAATTAATCCCATTAATAAAACTCCTTTCGGTCAAAAGACCATAAACTTATGTATATTATATAATACTTTTCCGGCTTTGTCACTATTACTTACATAGTGATTATTATACAAATTTTATAACGAAATTTTGTGCAATACGACAGCTTTACGCTCGCCGTATTTACGTTTAAGGTTTTCTTATATTTTTTCCATTTTACTGAAATTCGCCATAAGCGTTTTAGTGCCTTTAGTTTCAAAGGAAATTTCGAGCATTGTATCGCTGCCCATTTTCTCAGCCTTTACAATCATTCCCTTACCGAACACCTTATGGAGCACCCTGTCGCCGACGTTATATTTTACGCCTGAATTTGAGGCGGGCTTTTTAAAAGCGGGAGTAAGACTCGGGTTAAGGTTATAGGAAGGCTTATCGGGAATTGATATTCTCCCGGAGGATGTTGACGGCGAAAACGATGAAAAGCCCCTCTCGCCCGTCGTCTTTATAAACTCGTCGGGGATTTCGTTCACAAACCGTGAGGGCGCGTTGTGGGTTGTTGAACCGAACAGCATCCTGCTTTTTGTTTTCGTGAGGTAGAGCTCCTCTTTAGCTCTCGTAATTCCGACATACGCAAGGCGGCGTTCCTCGTTAAGCTCGTCGGGATTTGAATAAATCGCCATTCCGGGGAAAACACCTTCCTCCATACCTGCGATAAATACAACGGGGAATTCAAGTCCCTTTGCGCTGTGAAGCGTCATCATAACGGTTGTATCGGCGTCGGCATCGTAGTTATCAATATCGGTTTGCAGGGAAATTTCCTCAAGGAAGTTTGAGAGCGAAGCCTCGTCGCCGTACTCCTCCTCAAACTTTATGATATTGGATTTTAACTCCTCGATATTTTCGATACGGACGTCGGCGTTTTCTTTCTCGGTTTTGAGATAGTTTTTATAATCGGTATGCTCGAGCACGAGCTCATATAATTCTGCTAAAGAATAATCGCCGCTCTTCTCAGCCTCTCTTAAGCCCTCTACAAGCTCAACGAACTCCTTGAACTTTTTAACCGCGCGGCTGAGCTCGGGATAATCCTCGGTGCTCTTAATCACGTCGTAAACGCTTATTCCGTTCACTGCCGCGATTTCACCGGCTCTGTCCATAGTTGTTTTGCCGATACCGCGCTTCGGCACGTTAATTATACGGTTAAGACGGATATTATCGTTAGGGTTATCAATAACGCGCAAATACGCCGTCATATCCTTGATTTCCTCGCGGTCATAGAAACGGTGGCCGCCGATAATACGGTGCGGTATGCCGCTGCGGGCAAAGGCTGTTTCTATTGCATTTGACTGAGCGTTCATACGGTATAAAACCGCGAAGTCGGAGAATTTTCGTCCCCTTGCGACTCCCTCGAGCACCTGTTGGGCAATATACGAAGCCTCTTCCCTCTCCGACAGCGCCGTATGAACGTGGATTTTATCTCCCTTATCGTTTTCCGTCCACAGGGTTTTGCCCTTACGGGCGGTATTATTTTCTATAACCTTGTTAGCGGCGTTGAGGATAGTTTTTGTGCTTCGGTAATTCTGCTCGAGTCGGATAACCTTAGCGTTCTTAAACTGGTTCTCGAAAGAAAGAATATTTTCGATAGTAGCACCGCGGAATTTATAAATACTCTGGTCGTCGTCGCCTACTACGCAAAGGTTCTGACTTTTCTCGGCAAGCATTGAAACGAACTTATACTGAACCTTATTCGTATCCTGATACTCGTCAACCATAATGTATTTGAACTGATTCTGATAAAAACCGAGGATATCGGGATTTTCCTCAAAGAGCTTTACGGTATTGCAAAGCATATCGTCAAAATCCATAGCGTCGCTGTTTTTAAGCTCCGCCTGATAGAGCTGATAGATTTTCGCAATCTGTTCCTTACGGAAATCGCCGTCGGTTTTTTTCAGCATATATTCGGGCGTATGCATTTTATCCTTTGCCTTAGAAATCTCGGCGATAACGCTTTTAACGGGCAGGCGCTTTTCGTCGATATTAAGCTCCTTCATAGCTTTTTTGATAAGGCTCTTCTGGTCGGCGGTATCGTAAACCGTGAAGTGGCTCGAGTAGCCGATTCTATCGCCGTAACGCCTTAAGATGCGCGCGCAGGTTGAGTGGAAGGTTGCAGCCCAGATATCGTCGCCGCCCTCGGGAACGGCTTTGCAAATACGCTCCTTAAGCTCGCCCGCAGCTTTATTGGTGAAGGTGATAGCGAGTATCTGCCACGGCATACACAGTCCGCTCTGTAGGATATAGGCTATCCTGTTAACGAGAACAGTCGTCTTTCCCGAACCTGCTCCCGCAAGTATCAGAAGCGGTCCCTCAGTACAGAACACAGCTTTCTGCTGCATATTATTCATATGTGAGAAGTTCTTTTTAATATCAATATTATCCATAATCTTACCTTATTTCCGTAGAACTGAATTATTAGAATTATATCACACAACGCCCCTCGTAACAACTTACAATATTGTGATTTTATTTTCGTAATACGAAAAAAGAGCCGCCGGTAAACGACGACTCTCTGCTGTTATATTATTTAATTAGAATTTCAGAACAAATACCGAGCTTCCTACTCCGATTTCATCACCGCTTCTCAAACGGTTGGGAGCGAAAAGCTTCATACCGCCGAGGGTGGTGTTATTTACCTCGGAAAGGTTTTCGATATAAATTAAACCGTCCTTCTGATACACTCTTGCGTTAATTTCGGAAACGTCGATATCGCCGAATTTAATATCGCAGGAGGAGCCTGAACCTATAAACAGCTCCTTGCGTAAAATGAATCTGTCCTTGCCTGTAAGAAGATTTCCGTTCAGCACCTCAAGCTTCATATTAATAGGAGGATAGTTTTTATCGTACTTATTTTTGCCTTTGGATTTTGCGGCAAGCAGGATAATAACGACTGCCGCAGCGACTAAGAGAGCTGAACCCGCAATAACGATAATCAGCCATAACGGGAAGCCCGAATCGCCGGAGCTTTCTCCGTTCTTTTCGGCTTTATCGGTATTCTTCGTGGTTTCGGGAACAGTCTCGGGAGGATTGGTATGCTTTTCGGTGTTTTCGCTCTTTTTCTTTTCGGTAGGAGGCTCTGTTTCTTTTTCGTCAGCCTTGCCGATATAGTCAAGATTGGGGATTTTCTTTAAAGATACCGTTGTATCCTTTCCCTTCTTATCGGAAACCAAAAGCCTTGCGTTTACGTTTTTAACGCTGTCGGAAAGGTTAGCCTCATAATCGAGAATATACAAGCCGTTTACGGAAGAAGCGATTTTTGCTCCTGCGTTTTCTCCCGAAGCAATACCGAGATGAACGCCCTTTCCGGTATAAACCGCGCCCTTTATATCCTTATCCCAAGAATCCGTTCCGACGGAATGGACGATAATTTCGGGATGAGCGGCAATCTTTTTCTTAATATTTTTTGCGCAATTCTTGATAGCCGAGGAATAGTCGCCCTCGTAGGAGGTGAGATAAGGTATTCCGTCCGTAACGAGAACTACGTTATATATCTCGTTAATCTTCCTGTTATAGGTTGAGGCGTAATCAATCGCGTCGCAAAGTCCGCCCGCGATATCGGTAGCCGACTCGGTATACTCAACAGCGTTAATCGCATCGATGAGCTTGGACGCGGATTTGATATTCTTGCTAACAACCTTGAATTTCTCTCCGAATACAGCGAGAGTATAACAAGCCGTTTTTGACTTTTTATTTATCCCTTTAACGAGAGAAACTATGCTTGACTTGTAAGTCGGCATAGAGGTTGAGGCGTCAAGCAGAAGAAGATAATTAACCTTTGCCGTACTGTTATTGACGGTCATTTTCAGCTTCTGCTTTTCCGACGAATTCACCCCGACGGAAAGGTCTGAGGGCTTGTGATTGCCCGAAATATTCGCAAAAACGGAAAGAATTCCGTCGTTACAGTAGTACGATACAACCGAGATTGGTTTCTGAGCGGCATAAGCGGCGGTTGAAAACAGCATAAGCATAGTTAAAAGCAGACACAAAGCCGCCGTTATAAATCTTTTTTTCATAGATTACCTCTCTTTCAAAATCAGTCAATCATAACCGTAATAAGCGACAGATTATCGTTTCCCTCTTTTACCCTGCTCACGATTCTCTCGAGAAGATAGCGAGCCCAATGCAAAGCATTTTCGGACTTGAAATAATCAAACAGTATCTCGTTATCCTTAAGGTATTCCCACGCTCCGTCGGAGCAGAGAAAAAATGCGTCGCCCGGCTCCAGCTCATCCTCGGAGCAGTTAAAATCGGGAGCGTTTCTCGACTCGTTTCCGATTGCCCTTAAAAGAGAGCTCTGGTCCTCGTCAAAGGCAATCTGTTCACGGGTTATCTCGCCCGAAAGATACTTTTTATACGCCACGGAATGGTCCTCGGTAATAGAGGAAATCTCATTTTTGTGAATATAATAAAGTCTCGAATCACCGACATGCGCCCAATACGCCTTGTTTTCCTTTAAGGCGAGCGCCGTTACGGTACTGCGCATTTTTGCGCCTTTTTCCTCCTGTAAGGTCATCACCGCCTCGTGAGCCTTAAGGATATTTTCTTCGAGCCACTGCTGAACCTCGTCCTCGGGTTCAGCAGCGGACTTCATTGTATCTACTACGCATTTCGACGCTATATCGCCGTATTTATGGCCTCCGAGACCGTCGGCTAAAACGAACAGTTTTCCGTTTTTAAAATCGCGCTCTCCGACAGAATCCTCGTTGTAGGCTCTGCCGCCGGAAGCTGTGAACAAATAGCTGTCTATAGCCATTTTTATCACTCCAGTTCAACCGCGATAAGATTAGCCGGATCTCCTAAGTAGAAGCGGTCGCCTGCTTTAAGACGGTAAGGAACTCCCGCTGTGAGCTTAGTGCCGTTCTGCAGGAATGTGCCGTAGGAGGAGCGTAAATCGGTAAGGAGGAAATCTCCGGAAGCGGGATCAAATGCGAGTGAGCAGTGTCTTCCGCTTACGCCGGGTGTACCCTCTTTGAATACGAGCGCGCAATCCGCTTGGCTTCTTCCGATTATAATCTGACCTGCAAGAGGAACCTTCATTCCCCTGTGCTGAGCAGCAAGTGAACGAACGGAGGGATTCTTAACATTGCGCTGAGCGGCAGCTCTGTTAGCTGCGTCAACAACCTCTTTATTCTTCTTAGAGCTCTTGACAAGCACAATTGCAACCGCTGCGCCTGCTCCGAGCACGAGTACAACAGCAACGATAATTACGATAAGAATTATCGGGAACGAAGAATCACTTGAAGTTGATGTCTGAGCAGGAGTTGTTTTTGCGGTTTTTGACTTAGGTGTATCAACCGCAGCCGAAGTCTCAAAGTCTATATCATTCTTCTTAAGCACGGGAATAACCTCGGAGATACTTACGGCGTAGCTCATCTTCTCGGACTCGAGAGTGTTAAGGTTGAAGGAGTTGTAGCCTGCGTAAGCGATACCGATTACCTCGTTGTTATCGTTGAGCAGGGGACCGCCGGAGTTGCCGTGCTTGATATCGCAGTCAACTTCAATATTCTGTACGCCTGTACCCTGAGTTGTGAAAAGTCTGCTGAACGAGCCCTTTGTAACGCTTGCATCGGTGATATCCTTCGACTTTGTGGGAGCTGCCCATGTATTCTCGGAGAGTCCGGGATAGCCTACTGCGTACACGTCGGAGCCTGCCATATTATCCTCGGGTTCCTTAAGCGGAAGAGGCTTGCGCAGGGATGTGGGCTCCTCGAGCTTTAATACGGCGATATCCTTAGTGTCGTTGAACTCAACAGGATAAGCCTCGGTAAAATTGTCGTTTGAGAAATAGGCTCTGATTTTAGCGCGTCCCTGATAAACGGTATCGGTAACCTTATTTCTCGCGGTAGTTAATTTACCGTTATCAAAATCTACGTAATACTTGATAACGTGATAGTTAGTTACAAGGTACTGGGGATCCTTGCCGTTTGTTCCTACAAAGAAGCCGGAACCGCCGCCGAAAAGATATTCACCGCCGTCGGTAGTCTCAAACAATACCTTGATTACACATACGCTCTCGCGGCTTTTGGCGTCAAACGCGGCATTAACCGGAAGCGCAAGTCCAATTAACATAATTACAACCAGAATGGCTGAAAAAACTCTTTTTTTCATAGTAATATTCTCCTCATTTTCTTTATTTTTCGCACTTGATTACAAGCGCGGTATAGTTATCCTGAAACTGTCTGTTTTCGGCAATAACATTTTTCTCAAGCTCCTCGCAGACCGAGTTGGAATCGGTACGCGACATACATTCGAAAATGCATTCCTCCGACAGCACTCCGCCTACTCCGTCGGAACAAAGCAGGAACGTATCGCCGCTGTACACAGGCATCGGGCGTCTTGTAAAGTCAAAATTCTCAAGATACTCCATACCTAGAAACTTTGTAAGCGCCGCAGCTTCCGATACCTCTTTGCCCTCAAAGGTTGTAACATCTCCCCTGAGCGCGCTGCTGAGATATTCGTCGTTTAAAACGGTGTGCATTCTGTTGAGACGATAAAGCTTTCCGCCTCTAAGCAGGAAAAGGTAGCTGTCCCCTACACTCGCCCAGTACAGACTGTCGTCATAAAATATACAGGCAACGAGGGTACTTCCGCCCATACCGCCGAGCATATTGAAAACTGTCTCGCTTGCGAGGTTTACGCTCGAGGCGAGCTGGGCGCACAGCGAAGCCTCGTAATCAAAATGCTCGAATTCATTTCTTATACAGGCAACAGCGGTATCGCTCGCGAGCTTTCCGCCCTGCATACCGCCCATACCGTCTGCGGCTATGGCGAGCAGACCTTTTTCACGGATTTTCATAACGTCGGTAACGTTAGAGAAGCCGAATGAATCCTCCTGCTGTTCACGCCTTCCGATGCCCTGGAGATTCGCTATATTATAGCTGAGTCTTGTCGGGACGGTAAAGCGCGGAGCCGTCGTTTTTGGCGGCGGAGTTTTCTTTTTTCTGGAAAAAAATCCCATATTATTTCTCCGTATTTTCTACGTCCGACCACTTGAACCTATCCGAACAGAACGGCACGAATACCATCTTGCTGCTGCCGAGCTCTACTACGTCGTAAGCCGAAAGCCTAGTCGGAACATAAACGGGCTCATCGTTAACATAGATGTTGTTTGTGCTTTCTCCGGGGATAAGCTGGAAGTTGTTATGCTTGGGATCGTAAGCAATTCTCGCGTGATTTTCCTTGCTTACGGTCATGTCCTTTTTGATACAGATATCGTTTTTCTCGCTTCTGCCGATTGTGTTGATTTTTGCCCACATATGATAGTCACAGCCCTTTTCGGGACCTTCTATGCAAACAAACCAGCCCACTACGGGATCGAGATTATGCTGCTGCTTAAATACGGCAACAGTCTTGTTCTTATCCTCGAGGTTCTTTCTGTAAGCCTCGGGAGCGACTGTTTTTGACGGCTCGTTAGCGTTCACCGCGTAATTAACAGCCTGAGTATTGCTCATTCCGAACTGAGGATTAACGGGCGGCTGAGCAGCCGGGGGCGCCATATTACCGGGGATGACGGTTTTGCCGACGTCTCCTCCCTGGTTTCCGCCTGAAAAATCAATTATATTCCTTCCTCCATTGCAGTAGGGACAAGCGGCGTACTGGTCTGTATCATACACGTGTCCGTTTCCGCATTCTGTAATTGCCATAGTATTTCCTCCTTGACATTATATTAAAAATAAATTATTTACCTTCTTTTTATTTTAACGTTGCCGTTAAAGACAAGGCGTCCGAGCTTACACTTCTTTGAAATCGTTACCTTTTTCAATTTGCAGCCGGCGAAAGCATATGAGCCTATCTTCTTAACGGTTTTGGGAATCGAAATTTTCTTGAGCTTCTTACAGCTTAAGAACGCGCTTGCGCCGATTGCCTTAACACCCTTTGAAATTTTAACCTTTTTGAGGTTTTTTGCGCCGAAGAATGAGCTTACGCCGATTTTCTTCACACTTGAGGGAATCTTTATTTTTGTGAGCTTCTTACAATCGTAGAACGCGTACTTGCCGATAGATTTAACGCCCTTCTTTAATTTTACATTCGAAAGTCTCTTGCACTTGTAAAACGCGTTTGTGCCGACCTTCTTAACGGTAGCAGGGATTGTAATCGCCTTAAGCTTCGTACATCCCGCAAAGCAATAAGGATTTATCCTTTTAATACCCTTCGAGAGCTTGACTGAGCTCAGCTTGGGGCAGTACTCAAACGCACCGTCGCCGAGTGTTTTAACGCTCGACGCTACGGTGATACTCTTGAGAGCGTTGTTATAATATGCGGCATATTTTTCAACCGTCTTTACGCCGTTTGAGATATTAATAGTCTTAAGCGAGCTGAGCCCTGACAGCGAGTATGAGGAGATCGTCTTTATATTCTTGGGAACAGTTATCTTCTGAAGATTGCCGAGTCCGGAGAATGTATAGGATTCAAGCTTTGAGCCGTTTGCGGACTGCTTAACCGCGCCGAAGGTATTTATCTCGGTTAAGTTTGAACAGCCGTAAAAAGCTTTCGTTTCAAGCTTGCTTAAATTATTCGGGAGGGAAATCTTCTTAAGTCCGGTACAGTTATAGAAAGCCGAGGTATCGATTTCCTTTAAGCCCTCGGGGAGCTCAACTGTTTCGAGAGCAGTGCACTCGGAGAATGTATTCGATTTAACAGCAGTTACTCCGCCCTTTACCGCAATTTCTTTAAGCGAAGTACAGTTAGCGAAAGCATAGGTATCAATATCGGTAAGAGATTCGGGCAGTTCAACCGTCTCAAGCGCGGAACAGTTCTCAAAAGCATACTGGCCGATAGATTTTACGCCGTTTGAAATCTTAACCGATTTAAGGCTCTTACAGCCCGAAAACGCGCTTTTTGAAATACTTGTTACCGAACCGGGGATGGTGATGCTCTCGATAGAGGAGCCGTTGAACGCGTCCTCACCTATCTCGGTAACGCCGTCGGGAATATTGAAGCTTGTTATTTTTGAGTTTTTGAACGCGTTCTTTTCAATTGTCTTTACCGTATCCGGAATAACAATTACATCAAGCTCGGAGCCGTTAAACGCGCCGTTCTTTACCCTGTCAACAACTTTTCCGTTTATTTCCGCAGGGATTTCGGCTTTATTATCCTCGCCGATATAGCTCTCGATTCCAACTCCTTCGGAGGATTGGTCGTCAAACGTATAATTCTTGGCGGGATTTGAGTTAATCATTATCATCGCAACTACAACGGAAACTACAGCTACAACCACAACTGCCGCTGCAACAGGATAAACCCATACGGGAATTTTCTTAAAGAAAGACTCTTTTTTCTCTGCGGGCTGAGCCTGAGAAACAGGCTGAGAAACCGTTTGAGGCGCCGCCTGAGTCTGAGCAACCGGCTGAGATACGGTCTGAGCCGCCTGAGTCTGAGGAATCTGCTGTGAAGTAACGGGCTGCGACTGAGTAGTCTGACCGTTCTGAGTATATGTAGTATGGAACGGAACAGGAGCCGGAGCGCTCGAGGGGTTGATAAGAGCCATCTTGAAATCGTTCATGCTCATATAACGGTCGCCGGGGTTAACGGCGAGTCCTCTCAACAGCGCATCCTCCTTATCGGGAGCGATGTCGACTCCGAGGCTGCTCAGATTCATAAGATCGTCCTCGTCGATACGGTCGATTGAATCGGGCGGTACACGTCCGGAAACGCATCTGTAGTATGTAGCGGCGAGCGAATAAACGTCGGTATACGGTCCCTGACGTCCGTGACGGGCGTACTGCTCCTTGGGAGCGTAGCCGTGCTTAAGAACTACGTCAAGGCTGCGGCTTCTGTCGCCGAGGCTGTAGCGCGCAGCTCCGAAATCGAGAAGCTTAATATTTCCGTCCTTCGTTATATAAATATTATCGGGGCTGATGTCCCTGTGGATAATACCTTTTGAATGGACCTCGTTGAGCGCGTCCATAATCGGGAAAAGTACATTCTCGGTTTCCTTAACGCTGATTTTACCGCCGTGGTCCTGAAGGTACTTCAAGAGGCTTATTCCGTCTACATATTCCATCGCGAAATAAGCTGTGCCGTTTTCCTCAAAGTAGCTGTAAACTTTTACGATATTGGGATTGTCGTTAAACTCCGCGAGAGTTTTAGCCTCCTGAAGGAAGCACTCCTTACCGTAAAGGAAAGCGTCCTCTCTCTCTCCCGAATAAGAGGAAACGGTTTTTGAGTCGGTACGCGCCGCCATAGTATCCGGAAAAAACTCCTTAATAGCGACAAGCTGCTTGGTTTCATAGTCCTGAGCTACATACGTTATTCCGAAGCCGCCCTGACCGAGGACTCTTCCGAGTATATATTTTCCCGCAAGTACGGTGCCCTCGGGAAGCGCCAGCGGATGCTTTTCCGCCGCACTCAGATTTTTGTAACCGCATCCGGGACAAAACTGACCGTCGTGTTCCGTAAAGCAGTTATAACATGTTTTCAGTTCCATAGTTTCCTCCGTTTAATATTTTATTATTTGAATATGATTATCGCTGAAAGTTGAGTATGAATCCATAACGGCTTCATTCGGAATTTTTAAGGATTCAAGGCTGTCACAACCCTCGAACGCCCAGTTCTGAATCTGACGTACGCTGTCAGGGAATTCCACATTAGTGAGAGATACGCAGTTTTCAAACGCGCTGTTTTCAATCACGGCAACCCCGTCCGCCATATTAACCTCGCAGAGATTCGAACAGTTGCTGAACGCTGCGCGCCCGATTGTCGTTACCGCAGACGGAATACTTACGCTTTCGATATCCGAACCCGCAAAGCAGTTTTCACCGATTTTAGTGACGGTGATTCCGTCAATTTCGTCGGGAACAACGACGTTTATATCACTGCCCGTATAGCTGTCGAGGGTGATTGTATTATCAACCACGGTATATTCATAGCCCGAGGGCTGAGCTGAGCTTCCGTTATTATTCAGAATTATCACTCCGGCAATTACGGCGATTAACGCGGCGAGCACAACGCACGCGGCGGAAATAATAACGGGCTTCTTTATGTTTTTGCCGTCCGTTTTATCGGACGCCGGCTTTTGCTTCACAGGCTTAGGTTTAGCATTTGTTAATACGCTGCCGGATTCCGGTGTTTTTTTAGATACATTTTTTGATATATTTTTCTTAGCCGCAAACGATTTCTTTAAGTCCGCCTTAAAATCGGCGACCGACGGATATCTGGCGGATGGCTGAACCGAAAGCGCCTTCATAATTGCGCGTTCCGCCTCGGGCGGAATCGGCGCTAACGCCGACGGCTTTATAATCTCGTCGTTATCAATTCTGTCGATTGAATCGGGCGGAAGCTGACCGGTAATGCATCTGTAAATCGTAGCGGCAAGCGCGTAAATATCGGTAAACGCCCCCTGACGTCCGTGACGGGCGTACTGTTCCTTAGGCGCGAAGCCGTGTTTCAGCACAACGTCGAGGCTTTTACTGACCTCGCCCATACTGTAGCGAGCCGAGCCGAAGTCGAGCAGAACGACTCTTTTATCGGAGGTGATACAGATGTTATCGGGGCTGATATCGCGATGAATAATACCCTTTTTATGAACAAGCTCCAGCGCGTCCATAACAGGAAAAACGATATTCATCGTCTCAAAGAAATCGATCCTGTTTCCCTTTGATTTAAGATAACTGCAGAGGCTTGTACCGCTCAGATACTCCATAGTAAAGTAGGCGGTATTATTCTCCTCAAAGTAATTGAAAACGCTGACAATTCCCGGACAGTCGTTAAAGCAGGCTAGGGTTTTCGCTTCTTCAAGAAAGCAGGTTTTTCCGTAATCAAAATTCTGCTTACGCTCCCCCGAAAAAGGAGACACTGCAGTACCGCCCGTTCTTGAGGCTAGCGACTCGGGGAAATACTCCTTAACCGCGACGAGAGAGCCGGTTTTATAATCCTTCGCAATATATGTGATTCCGAATCCGCCCTGTCCGAGCACACGTCCGATTATATATCTTCCGCCTAATACGGTCGATACCGGAAGCGCAAACGGATAGGCGGAAAAATCGTGAATATATCCGCATTCGGGGCATACGGCGCTGCCGTTTAAAGAGCAAAAACAATTAGGACAAAAACTTAAATCGCTCATAAAATACCCCTTTAACAAAATTCGAATAAAGAATTAAATTAACATCAACAATATTCGGTTAATATTATATGATATTTTGTATAATTTTGTCAACTTTAAAGGGATAATTTATAAAATATTAATAAAATTGTAATAATTTTCACATAATAGGAAAAGTTAGCAATTAATAAAGTCAGCTACGAGTCCAACCGCCGGCACCAAAACAAAAAGCCCCGGATGGGGCTAATCGGTGACCTATGTTCATCTGTTATAAAACTTAATCCACGCTTGTCGGGTTCACGTTTAGAGGAAAGGTTTCATCTGCGCTCCTCCCTAAAATTGTCCCGCAGGGACAATTTCTTTACGGTCGGCTTCGAGTGCGGTCACACCAAAACAAAAAGCCCCAAATGGGGCTTTTTGTTTTGGTGCCGGTGACCGGACTCGAACCGGTACGGTATCGCTACCGGCGGATTTTGAGTCCGCTACGTCTGCCAATTCCATCACACCGGCGTATCGCTTATGTATTATACTACAAAAAAGTTCTAAAATCAAGTACCATAACTGAATAGCTTTACTATTGAAATATAGCGGTAAATTTGGTAAAATAAAGTCAATTGGGGTGATACTATGGAGCATAAAAACTTAATTGATCTCGAGTATATGACTACCGATGAGCTTCAGCAGACTATTAATCTCGCGAAGGTTATCAAGAGCCGTCCCGATGTTTATAAGCACGCGTGCGACGGCAAGGTTATGGCGACCTTATTCTACGAGCCTTCTACGAGAACGCAGATGTCGTTTCAGGCGGCGATGCTCAGGCTCGGCGGAAAGACAATCGGCTTCGATAACCCGATGAACTCATCAGTCGCTAAGGGCGAAAATTTAAAGGACACTATTACAATAATCAGCAGCTACAGCGATATTATTGCTATGCGCCACCCGAGCGAGGGCTCGGCTAAGGCGGCTTCTTTATACAGCAGCGTTCCGCTTATAAACTGCGGCGACGGCGGACATTTCCACCCTACCCAGACTTTAACGGACGTTTGTACCTTAAGCTTTGAAAAGGGACGTCTCGACCACCTCAAAATCGGACTATGCGGCGATTTATTAAACGGCAGAACCGTTCACTCGCTCATAAAAACAATGAGTCATTTTGAGGGCAACAGCTTTGTTCTTATCTCTACAAAGGAATTATCAGTTCCGCAGTACATTAAGGAAATTATGGACAATTCAGGTTGTGAGTACACCGAAATAGATAACCTCAAGGACGCTATTTCCGAGCTTGACGTACTGTATATGACGAGGATTCAGAGAGAGCGCTTTGCAACCGACGAGGATTATCAGAAGCAAAAAGGAGTTTTCGTACTCAACAACGAAAAACTCGCTCTCGCTAAGGAGGATATGATTATTCTTCATCCGCTGCCGAGAGTTGATGAAATCGCGATTGAGGTTGATGACGATCCGAGGGCATGTTACTTCAAGCAGGCTGAATACGGTATGTACGGAAGAATGGCGCTTATAGTACTTCTTTTAAGAACAGAAGGCGCGTTCACCTTCAGCACTCCCGATCCTATTATCAAAAAGGGCTCGAAGTGCTCCAACGAAAAATGTATCACAAATGACCCCCAGCAGTTCTACCTGCCGAGAAATACTTATTTAAAGAACGATAAGCATTTCTGCGATTACTGTGACAGCGAGGTTGTTTAACTAAAAAAAAGATTTATGGCGTGACACAAGCCGATGTGTCACGCCTTTTCTATTTATTTAAACTGTGATTTCCTCTCCGAGGTGGATTGAGTAAATGATACATTCCTTAACGTTAAGCCCGGTAGTTTCCTTTATAGCGAACTTATAAAGCTCAACCTGCTTACTGTAAAGTGAAGATAAAGCGGAAACGTCCCCTACCCTGTCGGTTTTATAATCGACTATTACCGCCTCGTTGTTTTCAAAGAACACAAGGTCAATTGCACCCTGCATTATAATTTCCTCGTTATCAAACTCGGGGTTATAGCCGCTTGCGGGGATTTTTACCGTAAACTGATATTCCCTGTCATAGCTGTCGCTGTTAAGCACACGGCTTATAAGGCTTGAGCTTAAAAACCTTTCGAGCTTTTCGTAATCAAGCATCTCGAGCTGACGTGCGGTTAAGAAGCCGTTTTCCGCTAAGCGCTCAGCCTCCGCCTTACAATCCTTAACGGCGTTTTCAATATTACAGCGCTCCATAAAGTTGTGAAAAGCGGTGCCTTTTTCGGCGCCCGAGCCCTTTTTACCGTCAGCGAAAACAGGCTTTCTTAAGAGTTTATTAAAAATCCTGTTATCCATATGCGACAGCTCCGAGGCGCTTACCTTCTGCGGCAGACTTAAGAGCTTTTTATCCTCGTATTCAAAGCCTATTCTTGCTTTAAAGCTTTCGAGGAATTCTTCGTCAACCTCTGAGCACCCGGCAGGCGCAGGGCTTCTCACAATCGGAGCAAGCGGCGCTTCGGCAGGCTGAGCGTCCGAGATTATCTCAACGTTCCACGGTCTATCGGTCTCGCTGTAATCAGTATAATACGGCAGGGTATTTGTACGGATATCGCAGGAGGGATTAGCAAGCGCGCAGGTGAAAATCCAGTCGCTGTATGAGCTCATACTCTTAACCACATAAGGCGGAATCGGATACGACGCGATTTTACTCTCCAGCTTTAAAAGATACTCCCCGGGAGATTTACTCGAGGCGGTTACGATTAACCGCTCCCGCGCCCTCGTAAGTGCAACATAAAGCACCCTCATCTCCTCGGAAATCATAGAGTCCTTCTGCATAAGCGAGAGGGCTTTTCTTTCGGTAGTTTCATACTTAAGAATATCTTTCTTTATCTTCATACCGATACCGTAATCAGCATTTAAAACGACGTCGTCGGAAGCGTCGCGCAGGTTAAACTCGGTTGACGTACTGCTTAAAAATACGACCGGAAATTCAAGCCCCTTACTTGAATGAATACTCATAACCCTTACGGCGTTTAAAGCGCCGCCGTCGGAGTTATCTGCGGAATTGATAAAGGTTCCGCGCTCCTTTATACGGTCGATATAATTAATAAACGCGGTAAGAGTTTTATAGCCGTTCGCGGCGTAGGAGCGTGCGTAGTCCTGCAACAAATAAAGATTATCGGCGTTGAATTTTTCGCCTGCCATAGCGATACAGTCAAACGAAGTAAGGCTTAAAAGTATTCCGATAAGCCTGTCAACCGTCGTCGTAACGCTTACGGTTCTCATCCTGTCGATAAATTCAACAAAACGTACGCACTTTTCGTCGGTACTTTTCTTAAGCGCGATATAAAGAGGACTTTTCCTGTCATTTATTCTGAGTTCAGCCAAAGAGTCGGGAGTAAAAAAGAACATCGGGCTGAGCATAACGGAAACGAGCGGAATATCCTGAATAGGGTTGTCGATTATCCTAAGCAGGTTAAGCATAACCTTAATCTCGGGAGAATCGAAAAAGCTGTTTTTCTCCTCGCTTACGGTAGGAATAACACATCTGTTCAAGGTATTCACAAAGGTTAAAGCGCGGCGGGTATCACCCTTCGGGCTTCTTAGGAGTATCGCGATATCTCCATAGGTAATTTTGCGAAGCTTTTCCTCGCCGTTTTCCTTAACCTTGACTAATAATTCTGACTTTATCAGCTTATGAATCTTTTCCGCTACGGCGGCAGCTTCAACGCTCAGCTCGGTTTCGTTATTTTCCTCATCAACGTTCGAGGTATCAACAAGCATAAGCTCGGTGTTGACCTCATCGGACTCGGGGTAATCGGCTCCGTAGACGAGCTCCTCCTCGGAAGTATATTTGAGTCCTCCGATTTCCTCGGACATAAGAGTAGAGAAAATAAAGTTGCACGCCTGAGTTATACCGAGACGGCTTCTGAAATTTTTATCGAGAATTATCTTAGCGGGATAATTTTCGTCAGCTTTGCTGTAGTCGTTATAGGCGTCCTTATAGCCTATAAAAATGTCGGGCTTAGCCTGACGGAATCCGTAAATGCTCTGCTTAACGTCGCCGACAACGAAGAGGTTATTCTTATCTCCGCTGACTGCGCGGAAGATTAAATCCTGAACCTCGTTTATGTCCTGGAACTCATCAACCATAATCATATCGAACATAGATGATATTTCCCCGGAAATATCGGTATAGGTTATTTCACCGCCGTTATTTTCGCAAAGGAGCTTAACCATAAGCTCCTCAACGTCGGAGAAATCGAGAATATTCTTCTCACCTTTAAGCGCGGAAAACTCGTCGCGAAAACGCTTTACGCACTCAAAAAACACTTTGATTACGGGGTAATTATACTTCGTGTTTTTTTCTATATCAGAAATATCTTTATCGAAAATTGCGCTGAGCTTCTTTATTTCAGCCTTATAAATATCACGGAGATTCTTTATAACCTCCTTAAAATTATCGTCGGCGGAGCCCTTTATAGTCGGGAATCTCGTAAATGATACGCCCTCAACCGCTTCTTTAATTTCGTCCCAGTTCTGCGACTGAACTGCATCTTCGAGAGATTCAAAAATCAGGCTGTCGCCGTTTAACATAGTGCGGATTTTTTCAAGCTGCTCCGGCTTTAAATACTCGTCCTTGTTAAGGTAGTTAAAGCAGGTTGAAATAAGATTAATGCAATACGAAATACTGTCGCCGGCATACTTAAGAAGGTATGTAAAATACGGTGTTTCTTCAAACGGCATATCATAAAACAGCAGCATTTTATCCATCCAGCTGTCCATAAACGGAACTGATGTCAAAAAGTCGTATGTGCTTAAAATATGCTTTCTTAAATTATCATCATTGCGGTATGTACAAACTGAGCTTAATAAGCGCCTGAAATCATCGCTGTTTTCATCATAAAAGGTTTCGAGCGCGTTATCGAGCGCTTTAGTACGCAGGATAGCAAGCTCGCCCTCGTCAGCTATACGGAAATCGCTCTGAATATTCAGATTATAAAAATAATTACGAATAAACTCGGTACAGAAGCCGTCGATAGTAGAGATTTTCGCGCTGTAGAGAAGCTGGCGCTGGTTTAAAAGATAAGTGTTATAGGGGTCGTTTTCAAGAAGCTTATTAAGCGCCGCTTCAATACGCGAGCGCATTTCTGCGCTTGCGGCACGCGTAAAGGTTACTATCAGCATACGGTCGATTGAAACGGGCTTTTCGCTGTCGGTAATCGAGTCGATTATTCTCTGAACAAGTACAGCGGTTTTGCCGGAGCCTGCCGCTGCCGAGACGAGAACGGAGCCGTTTCGTGCTCCTATCGCGTTTTTCTGCGCGTCAGTCCAACTCATATCAGCCATCATTCTCATCTCCTTCCAGAGTAGTATAAACCTGCTTAGGCGAGGCTTCGGTTTTAAAACGGTAATCGTCGCCGTAGGTATACAGGCATATGCTGTCAAACGGACAGTAAGCGCAGCCGTCGGCAACGCCCTTTATCGGCGAGGCGCTGATTTTTCCGTCTAAAAGCTCTTTTCCCATACTTTTTACAACGTCGTCAATATGCTTAAAAATCACCTTAAACTGCTCAGAGCTTGCGAAGGTATCGGAATACTTTCCTTCTTCAACCTTCTTTGAGAGCTTAATAAACTTCCCGAGCCTGTCCATATGACTTAGAACATTTTCGTCGTTTAACACAAGTCCGTTCATCTTAAAGTTGCTGTCGAGCTGAGAGGTGATTTTCTCGTCGGTAGTGTACTTATCGCCGTCGATATCCTTTGCGGCTGAGGGCATATAAAGCACTCCCGAGGGGATGAGCTTTTTACCGAAATATTCTTCCCCGTTCTCGCACACGCACTTAAGGTAAAGAAGCATCTGAAGGTTTATACCGTAAAGTATTTCATAGAGCTTAAACACCTTATTTCCCGTCTTATAATCGACAATACGGATATACTTTTCGTTTTCATTTTTATCGAGGGTATCAACGCGGTCAATATAACCGTTTACGGATACACTTCTTTCGTCATCGATTTCAACTTTATAGGCGGGAATTTCGCCGCCGATATTAAGCTCAAAATCCACGGGAACAAAGTCCGAGTACATAAGTCCGCGGATAAGCTCCTTTGTAAGCGTGAAGATATTAATTTTAAGCCTTTCAAAAAGAGTTAAGAACGAGGCTGATTTATCGGAAAGCCCTCCGAGGTTTTCCTCGGCGTATTCTATAAGAATTGAGTCGATATCCTTTTTAATATCCTCATCGCTCAAAGAATTTAAGACAGATTTATTATTCTTTATAAGAAATTTCTCCAAGAAGTAATGGACGATATTTCCAAACTGAATCGCGTCAATCGCCGCCTGCCTGCGCTCCTTAGCCTTTATACCGTAGTTGCAGAAATACCGGAAAGGACAGAGGTTGTATTTCTCAATTCTCGAAGCGGAAATATTCATATTTTTTCCGAATAATTCTTCGGATATATTCTTATCCCCGATAGCAAACGGCGCTTTGGAAAGAGAGCTTTCGAGCTTATCGAGAGTGCCGAGGTAATCGGACGATGCTTTAAAATAGGACTTTAAGGCGTTTATCCGCGGTGAAGCGTTTAAAAAGTCCTTTGCAAGGTATTCAAACGCCTGAGTTTCACAGTAGAGCTCCTCTCCCTCATTAAGAGTTGAAAAATCGTTTTTTTCAATTTCATTAAACAGCCTTTTTATTTCCGTAAAAATAACGGACGGCTCGTAAACGTTTCCGGAAAAATCAGAAGCATATGTACTTACAAAAAGCTTATCGCTGGTAGAGGTAAGCGCGCAGTACGCAAGGTACTTTTCATGGCACGAAAGCTCCTCGAGGCTGTCGGTAAGCGGTATATTATTTTCAATAAGTATACGGCGCTCATTCTCGGAGAAAACTCCGGCGGTTTTAGGAACTGACGGAAATTCGCCGTCAACGGCTCCTATTACGAAAACGGCTTTTTCGTCGTTGAGGCGAACCCTGTCGGCTGTCGCGACAACAACCTCGTCACGATAGCGCGGTATATCGCTCAGCTTAATATCACTCAGCTTAAAATCAAGGTATTCCTTATACTTTTTCAAGCTGAGCTTACTCTCGCCGACCGCCGCGGTCAGCTTTTCGAGCGATTCAATCATAAGATTATAAGCTCTTACTTCCTCGTTAGCCTCAAATATAAGTCCCTGAGCCTCGAGCTTATCGTACAATGAATCTACAGCCTTTTCGATTTCAAAATATTCGCAAAGCTTATAAAGCTCCTTTGAAATCGTCAAGCCGTCGGCGTCCTTGCACGCGGACTTAAATTCAACGAGCGGAGTTATAATATACTGCCTGATTTTTTCAAGCTTATTAAGCTTTTGCTCATCGTTTTCGGTAAGCGCCTCAAAGCCGTTCGGGTTATTCTTAAACTCCTTTTTAAAATCAGTGCGGTCGAGGTTCCATACAAAAATATAATTTTCAAGCTCGGAGATTTCATCAACCGATAAAGGCGTAAGTCCGGTTTTAAGCATAGAAAGAAGCGAATCTCTTTCGAAATTATTTAAAACCGTCTCAAGTGCCGAAGTGATAAATCTTATAACAGGCTTAGTGAAAATATCGCGCGGGATATCCATAAAATAAGGAATTCCGTATTTTTCGAGGGTAGTATCGAGTATTCCGATATACTTAGAGCTTTCGCGGCAAACGACGGCGATTTCGCGGTATTTAAAGCCCTTATCAATAATCAGGCTTTTAATTTTACGCGCGGCAAACTCGACCTCGTTTTTAATATCCGAGGCGGTATAAATTTCAATATTTTCAGGCTTTCCGGTAAAATATTCGCGGTTCAGACGAAAGACATTTTTTTCTAAAAAAGAAATATCTTTATTATACGTTCGCTTAAAATCGGAAAGAATAATATCGGACTTTTTTTCGATACCGTTTTCACGGGCAATACGCTTTACCGCTTTTAAGGTGCGGTATGTCGTAGCGAAAATCTCGTTTTCTTTTTCGTTTATATCGATATTAACAGTTATATAGAAGTCCTTACACTGCGCCATAAGAACGCTGATGATTTCGAGCTGCTGATATGTAAAGCCCGAAAATGAGTCGACCGCAATCGTATAACCCTCGAATGGTCTTTCAGTTAAAAGAATATCCCTGAGACGGTTTAAATTCTCAAGCGGGTCAACGTAGGTTTTTTCAAGCAGCGCCTCATACGCGTTAAGAATAAGCGAGGTCTCAACCAGCTTTTTACTGAGAGTTTCGTTTTCAACATTCTCCGACGCGCTTTCGAGCATATCGAAGCTGATATTGTCTTTTCTGCACTCCTTAAGTGAATGTATCATCAAATCGAGAACGGACTTTTTCGTTTTTGAGGAGTTGAAAATATCGAGTTTATCCTTTACCTCGTCAATCGCCCTGCTCATAATTATTTTGCGCACGCCGTCGTCGATAACGTTTTCGGGGATATTGCCGGTAGTTTTAAAGACATAATTTGAAAGCCTCGTAAAGCCGAAGACCTTTACGTCACGGCTTAAACCCGCGCCGAGCAAATCGAGAAAATCGCTCTCGGTTTCAAACGAGCTTTGATCCGGCACGAGCATAAGAAGCTTTTTTTCGCCTTTTTTACACAAATCGGCTATTATATTTTCAGCGAGAGCAGTCTTTCCGCTGCCGCTTTTTCCGAGTATAAGCTGAAGCATTTTTCCACTTCCTTTATAATACGCTGATTATATTTTAACACACTTGATGTCCGATAAATGGTACTAAGAGAATAATGAGCAAATTTTTTCAAAATATTCGACAATTTTAAACTTGAACTCATTTTCTCCGCCGGTCAGCAAGCGGTACTCTTCATCGGTACTATTTTCTTTTAAAGCATTATAATCAAGCGACGCGCCTACGCACATTGACGGATACATAACGCACCACCAGTTATGCCCCGAGCCGCTGCCTATAGTTATACGAAGCGCGTTATAAAAGCCCGGCGGCATTGTGACTTTTCCGTAATAACGCGTATCAAAGTACATCCGTTTTATCTCGGCTTTAACGGGATAATCGTATCCGTTACGCTCAACCTCGGATTTAGCGGCGTCGGCAATTGCCTGAAGCTTTTCTGCCGAGAGCTCTTCAGCATCATCTAAACATTCGGCGTTTTTATAGAGGGATTTCGTATATTCAAGCACCCTGTCGCGAACTTTAAGCTTAAGGCTCTGGTCGACATTAGAATCGGAATTAGCGAGAATATGAAGCCTGAAAACCCCGCGGCTTACATTTTCACATTGAGCGTTAAAGGGAATTAATGTAAAGAGAATACAAATCACCGCAGCGCCGCATAAGGATTTAATAAAAATTTTCAAATAAAAAACCTGCCTTTATTCTTTATCAGAATTATTGGCAGGTTTATAAAAATTTAATCAGTTACTTCGCAGCCGGTTTTTAACGGCTCGGCAAGGAACACCTTATCGTAGCTCTCGGAAAGCGTTTTCATACACTTCTCGGCTTTTTTCAGATTATTGAACACCGCGAAAACAGCGGAGCCCGAACCGCTCATACACGCTCCGAGCGCCTTTTCCTTAAGCATAATTTTCTTGATTTCCTTAATGCCGTCGAGGTCGAGCGCAACCTCAAAATCATTGAGCATAGTCGAGGTCACCATATAGATATCCCTCGCGTAAATCGCGCGAACCATCTCGGAGGTAAACTCGGGATGGCTGAGCCCGGCGCTGTCGATTCTTGAATACGCTTCGGCTGTGCTTACACTGAAATCGGGCTTACATATAACGATATGGCACTTCGGCATACTCACCATCTTTTTAAGAGTAGTGCCTGTACCGCTTGCGAGGCGCGTACCGCCTACGATACAGAAAGGAATATCAGCGCCGATTTTAGAGCCGATTTCGCACATCTCGTCCTCTTTAAGATATGTATTAAAGAGCTTATTAAGGGCGACGATAACCGCCGCGCCGTCCGCGCTTCCGCCGGCAAGTCCCGCCTGAGTCGGGATGGTTTTTTCTATAGTTATTTTTATTCCGGGGTTTTCGGTTTTAGTATAGTTAAAAAACGCCGCTGCGCATTTATAGGCTATATTCTTCTCGTTGCAGGGAACGCCGGGATAATCGCAGAATATCTCAATTTTTCCCGTTTCGCTCTCTTCAACCTCAACATAGTCATAAAGGCTTACCGCCTGCATAACCATACTTACATCGTGGTAGCCGTCGCTTCTTCTCCTGAGAACGTCGAGCGAAAGATTGATTTTCGCGGGCGCCTTAACCTTTACTTTCATTTTTCAGTTCCTCAACAAATTCCTCAATTCTCTTGAGCGCCTTTTTAATGTTTTTAAGCGACTGAGCGTAGGATATACGCACAAACCCCTCTCCGGAATCTCCGAAGGCTGTACCGGGTACAACCGCTACTCTCTTCTCCTTTACGAGACGGGTCGCGAACTCGTCGCTCGTAAGTCCCGTAGACTTAATACAAGGGAAGGTATAAAACGCTCCGAGAGGCTCAAAGCAGGTAAGCCCGATTTCGTTGAGCTTACCGACTATAAGACGGCGTCTTATATCATAATCGCGTCTCATTTCGAGAACGTCCTCGTCGCCGTTTCTAAGCGCCTCAATCGCCGCGTACTGAGCAGTAGTAGGAGCGGACATAATCCCGTACTGGTGAAGCTTAGTTATCTCGCTTATAACAGGCTCGGGACCTAAGGCGTAGCCTAAGCGCCAGCCGGTCATAGCGTAAGCCTTTGAAAAACCGCTTACTACGACGGTTCTCTCCTTAAGACCGTCAATCTCAGCAACGCTGACGTGGTTTTTACCGCCGTAGGTAAGCTCGCCGTAGATTTCGTCGGAGATAACCATAAGGTCGTTCTCGATAATAATATCGGCGATAGCCTCTAAATCCTCGCGCTCCATAATAGCGCCGGTAGGATTATTCGGGAACGGAAGCACTAAGAGCTTCGTTTTTTCGGTAATCGCTCCGAGCAGCTCCTCGCGCGTAAGGCGGAAGTTGTTTTCGGCTTTAGTCTCAATTATAACAGGCGTTCCGCCAGCCATATATGTAAGCGGAGTATAGCATACGAACGCAGGCTCGGGAATAAGCACCTCGTCGCCCTCGTTTACTAGAGTACGGAATACGAGGTCGATAGCCTCGCTGCCGCCGACAGTAACGATTACATCGGTATCGCTGTTATAGGAAACGTTAAAGCGTCGTTTATAATATTTTGCAATCTCACTGCGGAGTTCCGCAAAGCCCCGGTTCGGAGTATACCAGGTTTTACCCTTTTCGAGAGTGGTTATACCCGCTTCGCGGATATGCCACGGCGTCTGGAAGTCAGGCTCGCCGATTGAAAGGGAAATTACGTTATCCATCTCGACGGCGATATCAAAAAACTTCCTGATACCCGAGGGCTTAACCTGCTTTATTTTATCATTTATAAAATCTTCATAATTAATCAAAGGACCATACTCCTCCCGTCGCCTTCCTCGTCATCAACGAGGCTAAGACCTCCGACCTTATAGGTTTTGAGCATAAAATGAGTAGCCGTAGCTTTTATTCCGTCAACGCAGGAAATTTTACGCGCCACAAACGAGGCGACATCCTGCATTGAAGCGCCCTTAACCATAACTGAAAAATCGAAGGCTCCCGCCATTAAGTACATCGAGGAAACCTCCTCGAACGCCATAATAGTCCTGGCGATTTCATCAAAGCCCGTTTCTCTTTTCGGGGTTACCTTAAGCTCGATAATAGCCGTAACTCCGGCGTCGGGAACCTTTTCCCAGTCTACTATAGCCTGATAACCCTTAATAACTCCGCTCTGTTCATACTCTTTAATCTGAGCGTTGATATAATCCTCGGGCTCACCGAGCATAAGCGCGAGCTCCTTAGATGTAAAGCTGCTGTTTTCACTTAATATTTCCAATAATTTATCCATAGTAACCTCCGCGTAAGAATAAATAAGTTTTTACGGTTTTGAATATTATACTGTCTGCAGGACCGGGTTGTCAACCTTAGCCTCAAGGTCAACGCATACAGACGTAGCTATACAGAAAAGCTCGCTGTTGCCCTTGCATATATCAAGCTCATAGTCCATTGAGTTAGAAAAGCTTCTGCGGTGACTCATAACGAGGGAATTATCAGCGTCGATAATATCGAAGCTGTTTACGCTTATATCGCCTCTAATAAGCCACGAGTTGCCGTAAAAATAGCAGGACGGGGATTTTGAGCTTGTATTAATAAAGAATTTAATGTTGTGATTGCCGCTGGAAATCGAATAAGCCTTTAAGGCGGGAAGCGGAAGCCTGTGAATCTTAACGATTACCCGTCCGTTCATATCGGAAATATACGAGGCGTTCCTCGAGCCGCTGACGAAATACTTATCTCTTCCGTGCTCATCAAAAACAACAAAAAGGCTGTCGCCGGCTGTTTTATCACGTTTTATATAAAACTTCATAATTATCACCGATAATATTATTTGCAAAATATTTCGATTTATAAGTAAAAAGGCGAACAAAGCCGGCATTATAAACGAAAAAAATATACCGCGAGCTCCCTCACGGTATATTATAAAACATATTTTATATTTTTACAATAATATTTACAATAGTTTAATTAAATAAGATGTCTCGGGATACGGTGCTTTCTAAGCATATAATGCGCGCCTAACAGCGGCTCGTACTTATTAAGATACACGCTCGTCATTCCGAGCATATACCAGAACCACAGCACCATAAAGCTGATATCAAACAGCAGAGCTTTTTCAAACAGCGAGTAAACGAGATATCCGCAGCAGAACGCGAACAGGCAAGGCAGGATATCCTGAGAACCGGCGTTCTGGCGTTTAAAGAGGTTAAACACAATATGCTTGCCGAATTTCAGCCCCCATATTGCGAATATCAAAAAGCCCACAATTCCCGTAGAAACTATAATCGTCAGGTACCCGTTATGGATATCGCTGTTGTGGTAGCTTAAACTCAAGGTACCGTCGAGGTATTTCTGACTGTATTCTATAATATTGCCGTTGCTTATTCCGAATACGGGGCTGAGCTTAAAGAGCTTTATACTCTCCTTTAAAAGCTTAATTCTTCCGCTGTCGATATTTTTATTGACGTGCGAGAAGGTAATAGCCTCGGGACCGGTGATTTCGTTTACGCTTACAACAGCCTGCTTATCTATCTTATTTGAAGAAACGAGCTTTGAAATTTCGCGCTGGCAGATCGACCTTACCATAAACGCGGTCAATACAACATAAGCAGCCGCTATTACCACCGCGACGCTTTTTATAAGGATCTGGCGCTTTTTCATTCTCGCTGAGCTTGAGAAATAAATGAACACAAGCGTAAAAATTACATAACATACAAACAGCGTAAACGACGCGTTTGAGTCGCATAAAAGAAGCGAAAACAAATCGACTAAAAGACATACCGCAATCCAAATACGGCTTATCCTCGTACGCTTAGCCTGAATAAGAAAATCGGGCTTCATAACGAGGTGGCAGCATACGATTGATACTACTGAAATAAATCCTAAGATATTCGGGTTTATATAAACGCCGGTATATCTGTTTTCGTAAATAATAAACTTAATCCAGAACCACTCGAACTTAACGTCGCACATCATAAGAATAAAACCCAGCGCGCCGAAAATCGCAGTAGCGTAGATTATAAACTTACAAACCTTATAAAGCTCCGCTTTCGGGTTGAAATTTCTTTCGGTATGTATGCCGTAAAAGATAAAAAAGCATATGCTTATATGGAGCAGCATCACGATATTGTAGACGAAGTTCATCGAGATATTAGTGAGCATTGAGATAAGGTTTACCGCAAGAAAAGCGACTATCCAGAGCCCGAACCTCAGCCTTTCCATACAGTTCTGCTTAATAATCTTATAATAAACTAAATAAACTCCCCAGAAAAACATAAAGATAAGACAAACGTACGCGGGAATCTGAATAAAAGCAATATTACACATAAACAGAACAATAAGGTAGCCTATGCGGAACTTGGAAGGGTTTTTTAAGGCTGCTTTTAACCCGGTCATTTATCTCACCTCCATATTTATATTATAAAAATTTCTTAGTGGAAGAGAACCTCTTTTACGGTTTTTCCCATTAAATATAAATCATTACGGAAGCCGAAGCTTTTTATATAAAGTAGATTATAATGCATTTTTTTAGGAAGAATGATACCGATATAGTCCTCGTCGATATTCGTACTCGTTTCAAGCATTCTGTCCTCATTTTTAAACTTAATACTCGCAAGGCTCGTTATTCCTGCCGGCATAAGCAGAGTAGCGAACATAACGGGGTTATAACGCTCAACATAACGAGGAACCTCGGGTCTTGTACCGACGAAGCTCATATCCCCTTTTATAACGTTAAATACCTGAGGAAGCTCGTCGAGACGGTACTTTCTTAAGAAGTGACCGATTTTCGTAATTCTCGAATCTCCGAGGGATGTAACGAGAGAGCCGATTTTATCGGCGTTCTCAACCATCGTCCTGAACTTTAAAATTTTAAACTCACGGTTATAAGCAGTCACTCTCACCTGCTTATAAAGGACAGGTCCCTTTGAGGTAAATTTAATTGCGAGAGCGAGTATAATTATAGGTATAATAAGAAGAATAATTAACAGAACTGAAAGAGCTATGTCAAATATTCTTTTTATAAGTATGCTGCGTTTCTTAGCTACAAGTATGTCGTAATACTTTTTAACCGCATCATTTTGAAATTCCTTAGGAAGTTCTTCAAAAGGAAGCAACATAGTATCCTCCAAATCCACATCTAACAGTATTATACAACAATATTCCATAATAATACATTCTAAAAGATTATAGCTCAAAATACGAAATTTTTCAAGCTATTTTTTGTAATTGGAGGGTTTTTATTTCAGAAAAATGAAAAAACCGACGGTAAAAACCGTCGGCTTTTTAGGTAATTTTATGGAGTAATCAAAACTTTCTCTCTCTTGTCTTGCTTATATTGTAACATAAAATTATAAAATGTCAACAGTTTTTTTGAAACTTTTTATGAAAAATTATAAAATTTTCCACCGAAGCGATATTTTTCCTGAATTTACGATTAAATAAAAGACCTATAAATCCGATAGGAAAGCGATTTTAGCAGTTTATTTTGCATAAATATCCGCATAAAAATTCTTTGTATAAAAAGTACAAAAATACTTGACTGAGACTTTTATCTGGTGTAAAATTATACTAAGAAAAGAAGAAAGGCTGTATCTATGGACGATTCCTTTTCCCCCGACCTTATATCTCTGATTGACGAAAACGGCGCCGAGCACGAATTTGAAATTCTCGACCAGATTGAGGAAAACGGCACCTTATACTTCGCACTTATGCCGGTATTCGAGAACAGCTCCGATATGCTTTACGACAGCGGAGAGTATACGATTCTTGAGTCCGTTGAGGAAAACGGAGAGCAGCAGCTCGCCGAGGTTGAAGACTACGAGCTAAAAAGAAGGCTTGCGGATATTTTTGAGGAACGTTTCAACGATATGTTTTATAACTGAAAATTTCCTGCCTGATTCGAGTATGCAATTAAAATAACCCTACAACATTTAAATCGGGAGCCGGACTCTTTTTGCGGTGTGCAGACCTCTCCAAAACGGAACGCTGGGAGTACTGAAACAAAAAGGAGGCGCCCACCTGTCTTCTGGTAGGCAGGTTATTAAGTATTGCTTTCGGTCGGGCGGGATTTTATTGTGATTTTTTGAATAATTGGGAGAAGCTTATGAAAATATCAGTATTGGGAACCGGACGCTGGGGAAGCTGTATAGCATGGTATCAGGATAAAATAGGAAACGAGGTTGTTTCCTGCGGACTTGAGAGCGCGCCTGATTTTAAACAGCTTTACGAAACTCATAAAAACGACTACCTCACCTTCCCCAAATCTATCGAGGTAACAAGCGACCTTGAATATGCCGTAGGCAGAGCCGAGGTAATTATTATTTCGATTTCATCTCAGTATTTAAGAGATTATATGCAGAGCATTTCCAAATACAACCTCGACGGTAAAATTTTCGTACTCTGTATGAAAGGCGTTGACGTTAAAACAGGCAAGCGCTTAAGCGAGGTTATGGAAGAATTTGTCGATATTGAAAAAACTCCCGTCGCGGTATGGGTAGGTCCCGGACATCCTCAGGATTACGTCAGGGGCATTCCGAACTGTATGGTAATCGACAGCAAAAATAAAGAAGTTAAGGAAAAACTCGTTAACGCTTTTTCGTCTGATTTAATCAGGTTCTACATAGGCACCGATTTAATAGGCAACGAGATAGGCGCCGCCGCGAAGAACGTTATCGGTATCGCCGCGGGAATGCTTGACGGCCTGAATATGACCTCCTTAAAGGGAGCGCTGATGTCGAGAGGCACGAGGGAAATAAGCCGTCTTATAAAGGCGTGCGGCGGCTCGGAAATGAGCGCGTACGGACTCTGCCACTTAGGCGATTACGAGGCTACCCTATTCTCCCCCTGGAGCCATAACAGAAAATACGGAGAGGATTTAGCTAAGGGTATTAAATTCGAAAAACTCGCCGAGGGCGTTATGACCTCAAAGGCGCTTAAAAAACTCGCTGACGAGCACAACGTAGACGTTCCGATAGTTACAGGCGTTTATAACGTTCTTTTCAACGATAAGGAGATTAAGGACGAGCTGAGCAAGCTGTTCTTAAGAGATGTTAAATCTGAATTTTAAAAACAATTAATCTTTAATTATTATTTTTCTAAATCAGAAACAAAAGGAGCCGGCAATGCCGACTCCTTACTTTTATATCAATTTAATTCTCGCAGTAAACTCAATTAAGAATTAATACATTCCGCCCATATCGGGTTGAGGCATAGCCGCGGGAGCTTCCTCCTTAATATCCGTTACAAGCGACTCGGTTGTGAGCACCATAGCGGCAACCGAGGAAGCGTTCTGAATAGCGGAACGCGTTACCTTAGCCGGATCTACGATACCCGCTTCTACCATATCGGTATACTCCTCGGTAAGAGCGTTGAAGCCGTAGCCTACCTTATCCGCTCTCTTAACGTTCTCAACGATAACGGAGCCCTCGAGGCCTGCGTTTGAAGCAATCTGACGAAGCGGAGCCTCTAAAGCGTTCAGCACGATACGCGCGCCGATTTCCTCATCGCCCTCTAAAGTATCGGTATACGCCTGAACAGCGGGGATTGTATTCATAAGCGCGATTCCGCCGCCTGCAACGATACCTTCCTCAACGGCTGCCTTGGTAGCAGCGAGAGCGTCCTCAATACGGAGCTTCTTTTCCTTCATCTCAATCTCGGTAGCAGCACCGACCTTGATTACGGCTACGCCGCCTGCGAGCTTAGCAAGACGCTCCTGAAGCTTTTCGCGGTCGAAATCAGAGGTTGTAGTCTCAATCTGAGAACGAATCTGACCGACTCTCGCCTTGATAGCGTCGGGATCTCCTGCGCCGTCAATGATGATTGTATTTTCCTTATCAACCTTAACCTGACGGGCTGTGCCGAGCTGGTCGAGGGTAGCTTCCGAAAGCTCAAGTCCGAGCTCGGAGGTGATAACTGTACCGCCCGTAAGCGTAGCGATATCCTGAAGCATTTCCTTGCGTCTGTCGCCGAAGCCCGGAGCCTTAACGGCAACGCTGTTTAAAGTACCTCTTAATTTATTGAGTACGAGGTTTGTAAGAGCGTCACCCTCAACGTCCTCGGCAATAATAAGCAGCTTTCTTCCGTTCTTGGCTACAGGCTCAAGAATCGGGAGAAGTTCCTGAATAGAGCTGATTTTCTTATCTGTGATAAGAATGAGCGGCTCGTCGAGCTCAGCTACCATCTTCTCGGTATCTGTAACCATATAGGGAGCAATATAACCGCGGTCGAACATCATACCCTCTACAACCTCGCTGTAGGTCTCGGCTGTTTTGCTCTCCTCAACGGTGATAACGCCGTCGGTGCTTACTTTCTCCATAGCCTCGGCAATAAGGCTGCCGATAAACTCATCGGAGGATGAAACCGTAGCAACACGTGCGATATCCTCGGTACCGCTTACCTGCATGCTGTTTTTCTTTAAAGCGTCAACCGCAACATTTACGGCGTTAGCCATACCCTTCTTAAGAATCATCGGGTTAGCACCAGCGGTAACGTTCTTCATACCGTCGGAAACGAGCGCCTGAGCGAGTAAGGTAGCTGTAGTAGTACCGTCGCCTGCTACGTCGTTAGTTTTAACGGAAACCTCTTTTACGAGCTGAGCGCCCATATTCTCAAACGGGTCCTCAAGCTCGATTTCCTTAGCGATTGTAACGCCGTCGTTTGTGATAAGCGGAGCGCCGAACTTCTTATCGAGCACTACGTTTCTGCCCTTGGGGCCTAATGTAATTTTTACTGTATCGGCGAGCTGGTCAATACCGCTTTTTAACGCCTTGCGGGCTTCCTCGCCGTATGCTATCTGTTTAGCCATAATATCTTACCTCCACAAAATTATTTTTCTGATTTAGAATTATTCTACTGTCGCTAAAATGTCGGACTGACGAACGATTGTAAACTCCTCGCCGTCGAGCTTAACCTCGGTGCCGGCATACTTGGAAGCGATTACCTTATCGCCGACCTTGACGAACATCTCAACCTTCTCGCCGTCAACTACTCCGCCGGGGCCTACCGCCACAACGGAAGCGAACTGGGGCTTTTCCTTAGCCGAGGATGTAAGAATAAGACCGCCCGCGGTTTTCTCCTCCACCTCTTCAACTTTAAGTACTACTCGGTCGAGTAACGGTTTAATTGTCATATATAATTCCTCCTTAAAATAACCTACTAAAATTAATTAAAACTATAAATTAGCACTCTGATATCCTGAGTGCTAATTATATTATAGCCCATTTTCCTGAAAAATCAAGTAGAATTTGACTTTTTTTGACTTACAAATTAAAAAATTTGTTCATCTGCCCTGTCGTATATGTATAATATGCAATTTTTGTTTGTGAAAAAATCAAAATAATTGTTGCAATAAATCCTTATTTATTATAAAATGTATATTGGTGTGTTTTTATTCACTGAGAATTTTTTCGGCGTTTTTATGAAGAATGAGTTCTTTTTCATCTTCACCGAGTGCTAATGAGTTCATTATCTCTATATTGAGGCTTAAATCGCTCCACGGATAATCGCTAGCGAAAAGGATTTTATCGGCGCCGTGATTATGAATAATTCTCTCAACCTGCTCCTTCGGAGCCATACCGAGAATTACGGCTAAGTCGAAATACACCGGCTGACCGACTAAGTATTCTTCAACCTCGTCGTATAAATCTATCGCACCGAGGTGAGCGAGGATAATTTTAGGCTCAACGTCCTTACTTTCGCCGTAGATACGGTCGATAAGCTTTCTAGACTCAGCGGGCGGACAGTGAACGTCATCGGGATATGCGACGTCTACGCCGGCGTGAATCGTCACATAAAGTCCGAGCTCAACGGCGGTTTTAACTATATTATAATACCTGTCGTCATTAATATATACGCCCTGATAATCGGGATGAAGCTTTATCCCCTTAAAGCCTCGTGATTTTATATAAACGAGCCTTTCTTTGATATTATCGCAGTCGGGATGAATCCCGCCGAAGGAAAATACATTATCGCCGTCGTTATTAATAAGCTCGGCGAACCTGTTTATCGAATCAAACTGAGACGGCTTGGTACATACGGGAAGAACAACCGCCTTATCGGTTCCCGACTCTTTCATCCTCTCTTTAAGATTATTAAGAGTTCCGTCTCCGTATGAATCAATTCCGCCCTTTTCCATAAGATAAGGAATTGTTTTTTCGGCAATCTTATCCGGAAAGACGTGTGTATGGAAGTCAATAATCATTTTTTCACACTCCGTTTTAAACAACTAACGCTTATTATATATCCGGTTTAATAAATTTGCAACAAAATTATTCAATATAAATCTTTTATAAAGCCTTAGGAGGCAACAATTATGAAGAAAACTAAAAAACTGATGATTGGCAACGAAGCGGTTTCGCGCGGTCTTTACGAAGGCGGCGTAAACGTTGTTTCCAGTTATCCGGGTACTCCCTCGACTGAAATCACTGAGTTTATGTCGAAATATGACGACGTTTACAGCGAGTGGGCTCCCAACGAGAAGGTGGCTATGGAGGTAGCCTTCGGCGCGTCCTTAGCCGGAAAGAGAAGCTGCTGCTGTATGAAGCACGTCGGTCTTAACGTTGCGGCTGACCCGCTGTTTACGCTCTCATACACAGGCGTTACGGGCGGTATGGTAGTATGCGTTGCTGACGACCCCGCTATGCACTCCAGTCAGAACGAGCAGGACTCGCGTCATTACGCTATAGCCTCAAAGGTTCCCATGCTTGAGCCTGCGGATTCTGCCGAGGCTTACGCTTTCGCGAAAAGCGCCTTTAAGCTTTCCGAGGAATACGATACACCCGTGCTTTTCAGAATGTGCACAAGAATGGCGCACTCTCAGAGCATTGTTGAAATCGGCGAGAGAGAAAACTTCGAGGGCTTCGAGTACGAGAAGAAGCCGTGGAAATACATTATGGCCCCCGCAAACGCTACTAAGCGCCACCCATTCGTAGAGGAGCGCACAAAGAAGCTCGCGCAGCTTGCGGAGGACTGCGAATACAACCGCGTTGAGATGAGCGATACAAAGCTCGGTATCATCACCGCCGGCACCTGCTACCAGTACATAAAGGAAGTATTCGGCGACAGCGTAAGTATTCTTAAAATCGGTATGATTAACCCGCTCCCGACCAAGCTCATCAAGGACTTTGCCGAGAAGGTTGACCGTCTCGTGGTTGTTGAGGAGCTCGACCCGATTATCGAAACTCACTGCAGCACCATCGGCGTTGAGGTTGAGGGAAAAAGCTTATTCTCAAATATCGGTGAATTCAGCCAGCAGACTATCAGAAAAGTACTGCTCGGCGAAGAAATCGACTGCGTTACCGCGGATTCGGAAATACCCGTAAGACCTCCCGTTATGTGTTCGGGATGTCCTCACCGCGGAATGTACTACACTCTTGCTAAGAATAAAATCACCGTACTCGGCGATATAGGCTGCTACACCTTAGGCTCCGCTCCGCCTTTAAACGCGCTCGACTCAACGCTCTGTATGGGCGCTTCCGTAAGCGGACTCCACGGCTTTAACAAGGCGGCTGAGAACGAAAAAAACACCGTTTGCGTTATCGGCGACTCGACCTTTATGCACAGCGGCGTTACGGGACTTATCAACATCGCCTACAATATGTCCAACTCAACCGTTATTGTGCTTGATAACTCAATCACGGGTATGACGGGACATCAGCAGAACCCGACTACAGGATACAACATCAAAGGCGACCCTGCCGGCAAGATTAACCTAGAGGCGCTTTGCAACTCAATAGGAATCAACCGCGTAAGAGTAGTCGACCCGTATAATCTCGAGGAATGCGACAAGGTTCTCAAGGAGGAGCTTGCGGCCGAGGAACCCTCGGTAATTATCTCGAGAAGACCGTGCGTACTGCTTAAGTACGTTAAACACGAAAAGCCTTTAAAGGTTGACGAGGAGAAATGCAGAAGCTGTAAGCGCTGTCTTAAGCTCGGATGTCCCTCAATCAGCTTTAAGAATAACAAGGCGTTTATCGACGCCACCCAGTGCGTGGGCTGCAACGTATGCTCACAGCTTTGCCCGTTCGGCGCAATCGGAAAAGAGGTGCAGGAATAATGGCAACAAGTTTAATGATAGTCGGCGTAGGCGGTCAGGGAAGTCTGCTTGCCAGTAAGCTGCTCGGAAATATCCTCACCGCTGAGGGCTATGACGTAAAAGTATCCGAGGTTCACGGTATGAGCCAGCGCGGCGGAAGCGTTGTAACCTACGTTAAGTATGACGAAAATAAGGTTTACTCCCCCATCGTAACTCAGGGCGAGGCTGATTACATCATCTCGTTCGAGAAGCTTGAGGCGGCAAGATATGCTTCCTTCCTTAAAAAAGGCGGAAAGATTATAGTAAACAATCAGGAAATCGACCCTATGCCCGTAATCATCGGCGCGGCTCAGTACCCGAACGGTATTCTCGGCGAGCTAGAGAATAAGGACGTTTTCGTAGACGAGCTCGACGCTCTCTCCTTAGCAGAGCAGGCAGGCTCCTCAAAGGCGGTTAATATCGTGCTTATGGGACGTCTTGCGAAACACCTCGGCATAGGCTACGACGAGTGGATAAACGCAATTGAAACTACGGTTAAGCCGAAGTTTGTTGAGCTCAACAAGAAAGCCTTTGAGCTCGGATATAACTGCAGTAAATAATTTATTACGGAGGTAAATTTATGGAGAGATACTACAACCCCGAAGTCGAGACAGCCTCAAGGGAGGAACTTGACAGAATTCAGACCGAACGCCTCATCGAGCAGGTAAACCACGTTTACAACAACGTGCCGCTTTACCGTCAGAGAATGGACGAGGCGGGCGTTAAACCCGAGGACATTAAATGTCTTGACGATATCAGAAAGCTCCCCTTTACAAGCAAGCAGGATTTAAGAGATACATATCCTTACGGAATGTTCGCTGTTCCTATGAAGGACGTTACGAGAATCCACGCTTCCAGCGGTACTACAGGTAAGCAGATTGTTGTCGGCTATACAGACGGCGACCTCGACATCTGGGACACCTGCTGTGCGCGTCAGCTCGTTGCTACAGGCGCTACAAGCGAGGACAAGGTTCACGTTTCCTACGGCTACGGCTTATTCACCGGCGGACTCGGACTCCACGGCGGTTCACAGAAGCTCGGCTGTACTACAATTCCCGTTTCCTCGGGCAACACAGCTCGTCAGCTCACTATTATGCAGGATTTCGGTTCCACAATTCTCGGCGCGACTCCTTCGTACGCTATGTACCTCGGTGAGAGCGCTGCCAAGGCAGGTATTGATACCTCTAAGCTCCCCTTAAAGGTCGGTATCTTCGGCGCTGAGCCTTGGACTGAGGAAATGAGACAGAGCATTGAAAAGAGCCTTAACATCAAAGCTTACGATATTTACGGCTTAACGGAAATCTGCGGACCGGGCGTTGCTTACGAGTGCTCGCAGCAGAAGGGTATGCACGTTAACGAGGACCATTTCATTATCGAGATTATCAACCCCGAAACGGGCGAACCCGTTCCCGACGGCACAAAGGGTGAGATTGTATTCTCCTCAATCACAAAGAAAGCGTTCCCGCTTTTACGCTTCCGCACTAAGGATATCGGCGTTATCACTCACGAGAAATGTGCCTGCGGACGTACCTTCGTAAGAATGAGCAAGCCGCTCGGACGTGTTGACGATATGCTTATCGTAAGAGGCGTTAACCTCTTCCCGAGCCAGATTGAAGCCGTTCTGCTTCAGGAGAACCAGTCGCCGAACTATCAGATTATCGTAGACAGAAGCGGAAGCCTCGACAGCATCGAGGTTGATATCGAAATGAACGAGGATAACTTCTCCGATAAGCCCTCCGACATTATCGGGATGGAAAAAGCTCTTGAAAATAAATTCAAGTCCGCTCTCGGCATCAAGCCCAAGGTTAAGCTCGTTTCACCCGACACTATCCCCCGTTCAGAGGGCAAGGCTGTTCGTGTTGTTGATAAACGCCACGTTTATGAGAATAAATAATTGAGAGGTAAAAGCTATGATTAAACAAATCTCTATTTTTGCAACAAATAAACCCGGACAGGTCGTAAAGGTTACGGACGCGCTTTCACAGCAGGGTATCGATATCCGCGCTATGTGCGTAGCCGACACTCAGGACTTCGGCATTATCAGACTGATTGTAAGCGATACAAAAAAGGCTAAGGAAGCGCTTTCAAGCCACAAATGTATTGTATCTACAACCAACGTAGTCGGAATTAAAATTCCCGATAAGCCCGGTTCAACCACAAAGCCGCTTGAGCTTCTCTCAATGCACAACATAAACATTGATTATATGTACGCTTTTGTAACAAGATCAAAGGAATACGCGTATTTTGTTATGAGAGTAGAAAATCCCGAGGCAGCCGAGGACGTTTTAGTTAAAAACGGCGTAGAGCTTATAACTCAGGAAGAAATAGAAAATATTTAACAGTTAACCGGGCTTGCTGCAAGCCCGGTTTTCAGATTTAAATCATTTTATTTTACTACTACATTCTCGTCGCCGAGCTGATGTTTAAGCTCATTAATCATAACGTCGTTTAAGCTTACCCACATATGCTCGGGGGCTATTAGTTTTTTTTCGCTGTCGGTAAGATAGAAAATAACCGGGGTTCTGCCCTCAAAAATATCAAGCACCCTGAACGCTCTCTTATAAAGCTCGCTCTCGAGGTTATCAATCCTGAGATACAGCTTAGGGGGCTTATTGTTTTTTTGAGGCTTGGGGGGATTCAGGGGAGTTTTCGGGATATTTTTCCTGTCAACGGAGCGAATCTCGTTACAGATAATCTTAGGCTCCTCGTCCTCCTTCATACTGACGGTGCCGAAAATCTCAACCGTACTGCCCTGAGAAAGCAGCGCTCCGCATTTTACGAAAACCTCGGGGAATACGATAGCCTCGGCGGAGCCGTACCTGTCTTCAATCGTCACGAAAGCCATCATCCGGCTGGTTTTAGTAATCTGATTTTTAAGCTTGGTAACAATACAAACGAGGTGAACCGAGCTGTTATCCTTATACTTATTATTCTCGCGGTTGATTATATCGCAGATTTTATCACAGCCGACCGCCTTTATATAGTCCTCGTACTCGTCAATCGGGTGACCGCTTAAGTACATTCCCGCAACCTCGTTTTCCATAAACAGAAGCTCCTCGCGGGAAAACTCGCTTACCGAAGGAACGTCAAGCTCGTCGGAAGCCTGATTTTCGTTCCCCATATCGAAAAACGACATCTGACCGCGGACGTTCTTCTTGCTCTCGTACTCCAAATCGGAAATAACGTTCTTGCACATAAGAAGCATCTGGCGGCGGTTGAGCCCGAGATTATCGAGTGCGCCGCATTTTATAAGGCTCTCCACCGCGCGGGTGTTCATCGACCTGCCGTAAACCTTCTTGCAAAAGTCGTAAAAGCTCTTATACGGCGAAAGCTTTCTCTTTTCAATTATCGTATCGATAAACTGCCTGCCGAGGTTTTTAATCGCGAGAAGTCCGAAGCGGATATCTTTACCCGAAACGGTAAAGCCGTAGAAGCTTGAGTTAACGTCGGGCGGCAGTACGCGGATTCCCATACTGTGGCACTCGGCGGTATATACAGCGAGCTTATTGCGGTTATCGAGCACGCTCGACATCAGCGCCGCCATATACTGCTTCGGATAATGGCATTTAAGCCACGCGGTCTGGAAGCTTATCTTCGCGTAGGCAGTAGCGTGGGATTTATTAAAGGCGTAGGAGGCGAAGCTTTCCATCTCATCGTAAATCGCGGCGGCGGTCTGACGGTCTATTCCGCGCCTTAAGCAGCCGTCAACCTCAACTTCTCCCCTCTCGTTCACATATCCCTCGATAAAGATTTTACGCTCCTTCTCCATAACGTCGTGCTTCTTTTTACTCATAGCGCGGCGCACTATATCGGCTCGTCCGAGCGAGTAGCCGGCGAGCTTGCGGAGAATCTGCATAACCTGCTCCTGATACACTATACAGCCGTAGGTTACGTTGAGTATGCTCTCAAGCATAGGATGCTTATATCTTATATGAGAAGCGTTGTGACGGCAGTCGATATATGTCGGAATACTGTCCATAGGTCCCGGACGGTAAAGCGAAATTACCGCTATTAAGTCCTCGAAGCAATCGGGCTTAAGCTGAGTAAGCACGTTTCTCATTCCCTGAGATTCAAACTGGAAAACGCCCTCGCTGTTACCCTGAGACATCATTTTATAAACAGCCCTGTCGTCGTCGCGTATATCGTCGAGCGTGAAGTCGGGATTTACCTCTTTAATCATCTTTACGGTATCGTCGATAACGGTGAGGTTTCTCAGCCCTAAAAAGTCCATTTTAAGGAGCCCGAGCTCCTCTAAGGTCGTCATAGTAAACTGTGTTACGATATTGCCGTCGTTGCTCGACAGCGGCACATAATCGGAAACGGGCTTATCGGTAATAACAACTCCGGCGGCGTGCATTGTCGCGTGGCGCGGCATACCCTCGAGTTTAAGGGCAATATCGATTATGCTTTTTGTTTTATCGTCGTTATCATACAGGCTCTTAAGCTCCGGGGAGATTTTAAGCGCCTTTTCAATCGTCATATTCAGCTCAAACGGCACGAGCTTTGCGATTCTGTCAACTGCGCCGTAGGGTACCGCGAGAGCACGTCCGACGTCGCGAATTGAACCGCGCGCCGCCATAGTACCGAACGCAATAATCTGAGCTACGCGGTCGCTGCCGTACTTTGAGATAACGTAATCAATAACCTCCTCGCGGCGTTCCTTGCAAAAATCAATATCGAAATCCGGCATACTTACACGTTCGGGATTTAAGAAACGCTCAAAAAGCAGGTTGTATTTTATAGGGTCAACGTCGGTAATTCCTATGCAGTAAGCGCAAAGCGAGCCCGCGCCGGAGCCTCGTCCAGGGCCGACCGGTATACCCGAGCGCTTAGCAAACTGAACGAAATCGTTTACTATAAGATAATAGTCCACAAAACCCATACGGTTAACGGTAGAAAGTTCGTACTCAAGCCTTTCGACAAGCTCGGGCGAGGGGCTGTTTCCGTAATGCTTAAAAAGCCCCTTATAACATTCCTTCTTAAAATATTCGTAGTGGTCAACGCCGTCGGGCAAATCATAACGCGGGAGTTTCCGCTCGCCGAATACAAATTCAACATTACACCTGTCGGCGATTTTCTGAGTATTTTCTATAGCCTCGGGGCAGTCTTTAAACAGCCCGCGCATTTCGTCCTCGGACTTAAGATAAAACTCGTCCGACTTAAACTCAAAACGGTCGTTGTCCTCGACAGTTTTATTAGTCTGGATGCAAAGCAGAATACCGTGAGTTTTCGAGTCCTCTTTAGCGATATAATGAGCGTCGTTCGTAGCAGCCAAGTCCGCGCCGATTTCGGCGGCAAGCCTTTTTAAGTCAGGATTAATACGAAGCTGTTCCTCTAAGCCGTGGTCCTGAAGCTCAATAAAAAAGTTATCCTTACCGAAAATATTCTGATAGTAAAGCGCCTTTTCCTTAGCGGCGTTATAGTCGCCGCGCAGAAGATTCTGCGGAATCTCACCGGCAAGGCAGGCGGAAAGGCAGATAAGCCCCTCGTGATACTTTTCAATAAGCTCATCGTCAACTCTAGGCTTAACGTAAAAGCCCTCGGTAAACGAAAGAGATACCATCTTAATTAAATTGCGGTAGCCCGTTTCATTTTCGCACAAAAGCACCATATGGTAGTAGTTCATATCGAGAGAGGCGGTTTTATCAAATCGAGTGCGCGGAGCAACATAAACCTCACAGCCGATTACGGGCTTTATACCCTCTTTTTTACAGGCACGGTAAAAGTCCACGGCGCCGTACATAACGCCATGGTCTGTAATTGCGAGCGCGGTCTGCCCCATTTCACGGGCTTTCTTCGGGAGATCCTTTATCCGGCAGGCTCCGTCAAGCAGGCTGAACTCGCTGTGCACATGTAAATGAGCAAATGCCATACTTATATCTCCGTTACTTTCGCTTTAAGCTCGCCGTCGTTTAAGGTGAGCTTAAATGTATCGTCAACTTTTATTTCTTTTACGGAATTAATAATACGTCCGTCCAGCTCTGCTATGGCGTAGCCTCTCTGCAATACGGATACAGGATTCAGCGCCTCGAGCTTTGCGCCGGTCTTTTTCATTCCCTCGCTTTTAACGGTAAAGGTGTTTTTTACCGAAGCAGCCGCGCGCTCGGTTAATGAATCGAGCTTCGTCTTATACGCCGAGATAATGTTTTCGGGAGAGTTTCTCAGCGCGGAAGCCTTGCACTCGGAAAGAAAATTCATCTGAGCGGAAAACTTATTATCAATAAGCGAGCCTAAATACTGGCGCTGGGAATTATAGTACGCAAGAAGCTCCTCCCTGTCGGGTACCGCGAGCTCCGCCGCTGCGGAGGGCGTAGGCGCTCTTAAATCCGCCGCGAAGTCTGATATTGTAAAATCCGTTTCGTGGCCTACAGCGGAAATTATCGGTATATTAGAAGCGTAAATCGCGTAAGCAAGGTTCTCATCATTAAACGCCCACAAATCCTCGATAGAGCCTCCGCCGCGTCCGAGTATAATAACGTCGGCGAGGTCGTACTCGTTAAAAAGATTAACGGCTCTTATAAGCTGTTCGGGAGCTCCGGCGCCCTGAACCAGCACCGGACACAGCACAATATCAATTCCCGGAAAACGCCTTGTGAGTATATTGCGGATATCCTGAACCGCCGCGCCTGTCGGCGAGGTAATTACTCCTACCGTTTTCGGAAAAGAAGGAATCGGCTTTTTATGCTCGGGCGCGAAAATGCCCTTAGCCTCGAGTTTCTTTTTAAGCTGTTCATAAGCTAAAGTAAGCGCGCCGATACCGTCGGGCTGCATATCCTCAACATAAATCTGATACGAGCCGGTAGTTTCGTAAAGCGAAACCCTGCACAGCGCTATTACCTTCATACCCTCCTCGGGCTTAAACTTCAGCCCGCGCGCGTTGCCGGCAAACATCACGGCGCGTACCACCGAGTTCTTATCCTTTAAGGAAAAGTAAATATGCCCGCTGCGGTAATGGTCGGTAAGGTTGCTTATCTCTCCGGTTAAAAAAACGTTAGAGAGCCTCGGGTCATTATCGAGCAGGGATTTTACATAATAATTCAGTTGTGATACGGAAATAATTCTCGGCTTAGAGAATTCAGGATTTATCATAGTGAGCCTTTCTGAGGGTAAGATACGCAATTCCCGCGGCGTTATCGCACGAAAACTCGTGCTCGGCAAAACTTGCGCCGTACCTTTCCTCAAAGTGTTTTCTTATTATTGAATTCGACATAACCCCGCCCGCGTAAAGCAGCGAAAGTCTGCCGTATTTTTCGAGAAGCCTTTCGGTCATTAAAGACAGCGTCTGCTCGATGTATTTTAAGCAGTAAGCGGATATATATTCTTTTGAATAATTATCTTCATACAGTTTTTTACAGATATTTTCAATTCCGCTGAGGCAGCAGTCCTCGCCCTTAAGCGTCGGTTTTTTAACCTTCAGCTCACCCGTATAATTAAGCGCGAGCTTTTCAAGTTCCTTACCGCACGGGAATTTAAGCCCCAGCATAACCCCGGTTCTGTCAATAGCCTGACCGGCGTTTAAATCAAGAGTTTCGGCAATGAGCTTAAGCTTAAAGCCGAAGTTACCGGGCTCCGCTAAAACCGCCTCGGTAGTTCCTCCGCTGACGTGAAACGCGATAAACTTTCCGCTAAAAAGCTCTTCGGCATTACTGCTGTAAATCGCGGCGGCAATATGCCCCTCCTGATGAGAAAACTCAAAAAGCGGAACTTTCAGCGTATCGCTTATTACGCGCGCGGTATTATGCCCTACGGTAAAGCACGGCATATATGAGCCCTCAACGGGACGCGGTCTCGTCGATACTCCGACCGCCTTAATGTCGGCAGGGTTAATATCTTTAATCAGTTCACAGTAGAGCGTATGAAGCTGAGCGGTATGATGAAATACCGCATCCGACTGGCGCAATCCTATTTCGCCCTCTTTAACAGGCAGGAGCTTTTTATTCTGATAAACGTTTCCGTTTTCGTCAATCAGTGCGACTGAGGTGGTGTAGTTGCTGGTATCAATTCCGAGATAATACATATTAATCGCCATAGTCTTTCCGCCCACAAATAAAAGTTGAAAATACCCTACAGTCTTATCGCGGGCGGATAAGACGTAAAGCGGCGATTCAGTTTATCAGTACAAAATATAGTCGTATTGCTCGTTCTATGAACGAACTCCCAATACTCCTTATTTTGCACAGCGCTTTTGCTCCCTATATCCGCCACCGGCGGCGGTCGCAACGCTACACCCGTTGCCGCTTTGCGGCAAACCGGACGGACAATATGAATCTTTATAGTGTGAATTTTCACACTATCCCCTTGAGATTGCGCCCAGCACACCGTTTATAAACTTACTCTCGTCTACGGTATACTTCTTAGCAAGCTCGACCGCCTCATTAATCGCTACGCTGTCAGGAACGCTTTCAACATACTTCATCTCGTAAACGGCGAGCCTTAAAATAGAAAGACTTGTTTTTGAGATACGGTTTATGCTCCAGCCCTTTTTAAGGTGCTCGGAAATAAGCGCGTCGATAGTATCGAGCTCACGGTAGACGCCCTCGGCTAATTCCTTAGCGTAATCGTCAAAAACCGCCTCGCGGCTTTCCTCGGCGTTTAAGATAATCTCCTCGAGGCTTTCCTCGTTAAACATCTTTTCAAATACGAGAATAAAGCCCTGTTCACGAGCCTTAAAGCGTGAGATTTTATTTTCCATAACATCACATCTTTACATATAATAATTCATTTTAATTATATCACAGAGATAAAAATAAAGCAATCCGTAATATAACGGATTGCCTTATCCTAAAGCGTTGCGCTTATTTTATCAATCAAACGTCTTTCCCCTGTTCTCAAAGTAGATATCGGGAGTTTCGGTTTTATATAAATCGGGAACGAGAGAATAAACATACTCGGCGTAGGTAATCGGATTTTCGTCACGCATACGGCCGGGGCGTTCCTCCTCTTCCCAAAGTCTCGTTGCGTACTTAAACAGCTCGTCGTCGATATAAAAGCCGATTTTCTCGGCGGTATAGCGGTCGGAGGTTGAGAGATAACCCTTCATAAGCTTTCTGAGCTTAGCGTTATCGCCGCTGTCGTACGCCTCTCTGAGCGCCTCGCGCTTATCTCTCAGGCGGTACCAAACGTCGATTCGCTCAACTCCGCGTCGGGCTCTCATAAAGGTGTGCCACGCTTTATTAACGGCGGGGTTATAGTACTTACCCATCCAAGCGTTATACGCCTTTTTATTATCGGCAATATCCCAGAGCGTTACCTTATCGTCCTTAATATACTCACCGTACTCAGCGTAGCCTATTTCGGCATCATAGATAACCGTTGAGCGGTCGGTGCCGTTAATCTCCTCGGTAATCTTATTCTCCCAGCCGTTCTGATAAAGCGACTCAAAATACTTTTCGTACTCGGAGTATACGTTAAGCTGTCTGCCCTCAAACTCATACTTTTTAACATTTGAATAGAGGTCTATCGGGAACTTAACAACTCTTCCCCGGTCAGTCATATACGCAAGGCAGGGCTCGGTAACCTTCTCGCCCTCCTTCTGCCTTTCCTCGGGAACAAAACGCGGTGAGGTAAAAGGCTTATTCGCCTTAAGGTTTTCGTCGATAATAAAATCGGCGAATTCTTTTTTCGTCATATTACGGCGCTTAAGCATACCCTTGTGGATATAATTCGCGTTTTCAAGCTTTATACGTCCCATAATATATCTCTTGAAGATACGGACGTGAGAAACGCGCGTAGCGAGCTTAAACACCGAAACCCACGGAGCGTAGGAACTCTGACCGTAGCTTTCGAGCTGGAGATAACGCTCGCAGCCGCGAACCTCGTTAGAGGGCTCGAATTCACGGGTCGGGAAGATATTAACGTGGATACCGTTAGCGATATGCTTTTCGGTAGAGCCGCCGTCAAACAGCAGAGTGTTTTTATCGACATATCTGAATTTGAGCATAGAGAGCTCCTGGTTATTTCTCCAGGACTCGATAAATCTCTTATCGCTTAAATTCTCCTTAACATATTCTTCAAGTACAACAATATCTTTAAGAGGCATATTGATGTTGAAATAACACTGCTCGGCGTCGAATTTCTTATGGTTAATTACATAGCCGGCGGTCATTCCCGCAACGACATAGTGAAGATTTTTCTTTTCGCAGATATCGGCAATCTCATCAACGAGATTGAGAAGTTTAACCTGTACGTCAGTCAACTTAAGCACCTCTTTTCTTACGAATATCAAGATGAAGAAGTCCGTCGTTTGAATTCTTCATAACGTCGTCATAGTATTTATCGGCAGTTTCCTTATCGCCCTTAAAGAACGCGATATCGCCGAGCGCCTTTTTACAGCGGTCGTTTTCGGGCTCGTCCTTCATAAACTCGTTTATGAGCTTTTCAGCGGTTTCAAAATCTTTTTCGATAACCTTGATTTCAATATTGAAAAGCTTGATTTCCTTGGAATACGGATAATTCTTAACCGCTTCGGCTATAAGCGCCGACGCCTTTTCGTAGTCCTTATAAACCATCGCCGCCTTTATATCGCAGGCAGCGCCTACAAGACCGTAGAGCCTGTTGAACTTCTCGTCGGGGTGGAAGTCGTTTGCGTTTCTTACCTTATAGAGCTTAATAGCCGAGGTAAGGTCGTTTCTCGTATAAAGCATATTATACATTGCGCCGTAGAAGTTATCGTCGCCGATATCGAGGTAGTTCTCCCAGTAGCGGATGCTTGACATCATCTGCTTGCTGTAGTAATCGGAGAAGATACCGTCGAGAGTTGCGAGCTTTTCGGGTGATGAAGCGTCGCACAAATCGAGCACATTCACGCCGAGCTCCTTGAGCTTTTTCTCAATCTTGAGCTTCTGGAGCTTGCCGAGCTTTTCGTGGATTAAGTCAAGGTGCTTACCGATAAGATAGCCCTCCTCAACCTGAATATCCTTCGCCTTTTTACGCTCCTCCTTAAGCTGTTTCTCGTCGATAACACGCATATAGTCGGATACATAATCGTCGCAGGAAATACCTGTGTGAGACATTTTTGAATGGTGCTTTTTATGAGCGGGATAAATATTCCAGTCGTAACCGTAGTAGTAGGTAAGCGACTCGGCGTAGCGCGCGGAAATCGGGAACTTATGGCCCTCAAAGTCGGCGTAATATACGTCGTCGTAGAAGCTCTTCGGAGAAATAGAGGTAGGACCGAATTTTCTTGCGGATACGCTTATATAGGTATCGCAGTCGTCGTAGTGCTGGTTAAAAAGCTGAGACTCGATTTTTTCGAGCGTCTTTTCCCTGCCGATACGCTTTTCCATTTCCTTATAGCTGTTATAATACTCCATCTGCTTATCGGTCTTATAGCGGAAATGGCGGTAGCTGTGGTTAGCATACTCGTCATAAGCGAAGTACATATCGATTTTCTCCTGCTTTTTAACAGGGTCTCCGGGAAGCTCGAGAAAATAGAAAACGTCGATACACTGACCGCAGATAGGCTTCCAGAAAGCGAAGTTTGAGCTTATACGGATACTCTCAACGTCGATATAACGTCCGAATGTTCCGGGGAAATCTCTGTCGAGGCGGTTATCGCAGTATACGCGCTTTTTCGGGTCGAGCTCTTTCTTGCAAGCCTCAACCCATTTATAGTAGTTTTCCTCGGTCATATTGATATCAATATCATCATCCCACGGGATAAAGCCCTCGTGGCGGATAGCGCCGAGAGTTGTACCGTAGTCTATAAAATACTGAATATCGTACTTTTTGCAGATTGTGTCGATTTCAAGCAGTAAATCAACTAAATATTTTTGTGTAGCATCCATTTTCTTATTACCCTTACTTTTCTTCTTCTCTTTTTTTCTTCATCAAAACATAGCCCTCAAAGAGGTCAAGGTCTTCCTTGGTAGTAATTTTGATGTTGGTCTGGCTGCCCTTTGAAAAATAAATGGGCTTATTAAGCTCGTACATCATTGTGGTGGTATGAGGCTCTACCCTGTCGATTGCGCCGGTCTCGATACCTTCCTTATATAAATCGCAAATGAATTTATACTGAAAAGCGTGAGGAGAATTCATACACACAATCGTATCTCTGTCGATATAGCGGGTTGACTTTCCGTCCTCGTCCTTGTAACCGGAGAGCAGGATAAACGGCGTTGTCGAAATAGCGTTGCCTTTTTCCTTACATACCTTAATCGCGTCGGAAATAATATCCTCCTCAACAAACGGCGAAGCTCCGAAATGTACAAGCACAATATCGTCATCGGAAATCTTATGCTTAAGATTTTCAACTCCGTTCATAACTGAGCCCTGGAAGGTGCTTCCGCCCTCGGTAATCCACTTAACCTTATCGAGTCCGTATTCGTTTACCATCTCGCGTAAATACTCAAGGTGGCTCTTTACGCAAACGATTTCGATAGCGTCAATCTCGGGATGATTATTAAACTTTTCTACAGTATAAGCGAGCACGGGTTTTCCTAAAACCTCGATAAACTGCTTGGGACGATCGGCGCCTACACGGGAGCCGACTCCGCCCGCTAATATCACGGCAATATTCATAACTCACCAAACTTTCGTTTCTTATCATTCGAAGCGCTTAAAACTTAAACGCCCGGCGTGTAAATATAGTAACCTACGGTAGTATTGTATACCATATTTAGTAAATAATCAATTGATTTTACAAAGATGTAATAAAACGCAGGAGCTTTCGCTCCTGCGCTGTCAAATAGTTACAATTGTAATCTTATTAAAGCCGATATCCGCCTCGGACTGGACGGTGGATTTCACCGCAATCGGCTTAAGCTTTTTAAGCTCGCTTTTCAGCACGGTAACTGTGCATCCGCTGTCGGTTATGTAGCATAAACAGTTTGAAAAGCCCTTAGCCTTTAAGGTGCTTTCGATAGTATCCTGAAGTGTAAAATTCTTTATCACCGCCGCGACATTCGACTGAGCCTTTGACTTTTCGCTGTCAGACGCGGTATCGAGCGAAAGCACTTCCGAAGCTATATCGACGACCTTATCCTGCGTCTTCTGACGGGTTGTTTTTGCCGAGGCAAAAAACTCCCTCTGCTTTTTAGTCAGTTTATCGGAGCTTTTTACTTTAGCGGAGGTTTTCTTCACCGCGGTTGTAGCTACCGTAGCGTTTACGAATTTACTATCGCCCAAGGTCTTTGAGGCGGTTTTAGGAGTTGAAATACTCCAGTTAAGATACACCGCCGCTCCCAGTGCCACAATTAAAGCCGCGGCTAAAAACTGTTTTTTAAATCTTTTCATACTTTTACCTCTATTCATCTTTTAGTCTGGTAACACAGACCTTGGCGGCTGAGATATTCAGCGCCTTAGTCACTATTTCATTTACGCGGTCAACTACGACGGGGTCGTCGCCGCCCTCGCAAACAACTACAACTCCCCTTATTTTCGGTTCGATTTCCTTAGTTTTAGTTGAGCTGTTGTTTAAGTATACGCCCTCGACGGAGTTTTCGATAGTAAGCAGGACGCGGTTCTCGCCTACCCCCTCAACGCTGTCGAGAGTAGCGGCGATTGAGCTTTGCATCTGAGCTTTATACCCTTCGACGTCCACGGACGAATCTCCCTGCGGAAGCTCAATAAACGAGGATAAAAATATAAGTGCGATTCCGACTGCTCCCGATACTATTATCAGCTTTTTTATCCTGCCGTCGTTTATCAGCTTTTTAAAATTTAACCTTCCCATATTACGACACCTTTATTACCGGATATACCTCGTATTTTCTTTTTATTAAGTCTATAATTCTTACGCTGTTCATTATCTCGCTTTTATCAATATATATGCGCAGACTCTTAATATTTATTCCCGAAATATCGTCTTTACCGAGCTTTATTTCAGCGGTTTTAACCTTAAAGCCCTCAGATAAAAGATAACTTGCAACCGAGCTTTCAAGCCTTGATTTCGTTTCTTTAATTACCGCGTCCTCGTATGCCTCATCAGCGGAGGCGGTTATACTTTCCGTAAGCTTCAAAACGTCAAGCTCGAGGCTGATTCCCGATACTGCGTTTTTTATCGGAACAATGAGCGTGCAGAGAATAAACACACCGATTACGGCGCTTAAAACCTTCTTTGTACTCCCCTGCGGAATTAAAATTGAAATGAGCGACGAAGCAATTGCTGCAGCGCAGATAACCGCGGCGACATCCGCTATACCCTTCATCCCGCGCCTCCTGCCATAAGCACAACCGCCGCGGAAATTATAAACACGGCAGTAAGACTGAGAATCACCGCGAATATTGTTGATACCACGGTATAAACCGATTCGAGCAATACGCAGGGCTCCCTGAGATTCAATACCTCGCTTACCGTTTTTGAAACTCCGAGTATCAGCATCCAGAAAAGGCATTGAACTATCACCGGCATATATACGGCGCAAACCGCGAGAATTGCCGTTATGCCGACGCCCGATTTAAGCAGTCCTACCGAACCCTGAACGGTACGGTATGCTTCCGATAATGCCGAGCCTACCATCGGCACGAAGCTCGACAGCGAGAACCTCACCGCTCTTGAGGAAAGGCTGTCCGCTCCAGCCGAAATTACCTGCTTAAAGCTTAAAATCCCCGTAAAAATACTCATAATAAAAGCGAGGGTTATTTTAGTTGTTTTTGAAATCGAGCGGACAATTCCCCCGAGATTTATATTAGGCGAAACCGAGGACGCTACACTGACGGCTAAAAAAATCTTCATAAACGGCGCGATTATTTCCGAGGAAGCTCTGCTGACCGCCTGACCGGCAAAAAGCATTATCCCGTAATATCCCGCCCCGCTTAAGGGCTGTCCCGATAAGCTCATCACAAGCGCCATAAGCGGAATATACGATATCATAAAATTTGACGAAATCTTAATCGTATCAACCGCCGAGGTGATAAAGCCCGTTATCGGAACAACAATCGCGCAGGATAAGCATATCGTAACCGCAACGGACATCACGGGCTTAAGCGTGCCGTCAAGAGTATTCCCCATACCGTAGAGAATTGAGTAAAGCAACAGCACCGCCGTCAAAGCCGTAAGGGTTTTAAGCGGAGCTTTGCCCTCGGTTTTTACGCTGTCAAAAATTGAGGAAAGAATATTTTCCGGCTTAAGGTTTTTAAGCTCGGAAAAGTTGAAATCTTTAAGCCCTATATCGTTAAGGGAGTTTTTCGCGTTATCGGGCAGCTGATTTATTATTTCAGAGGCTCCGTTATCTTTTAACAGCTCGTCGTACGTCCCCGCATTTACCGAAAAGGCCGAAGCAATAATAACAAGCATCATAATAACAGCCGAAAAGAGAACTCTCATACTCCGCCTCCCGTAAGCGACAGCACACTCTCAAGTACGTCCTTATAAAGCGGGAGCGCCGTCACAAGCACAAGCGCTTTTCCCGCGATTGAAACATTATTCGCAAGTGCTCGCTGGCCTGCGTCGATACAGCAGTCAACGGCAAACTCGCACATAAAGCACAGCCCGACCGCTTTAAGCAGAATCGCTATATAATTGCTGTTGACCGACGCGGACTGAAATATGCTTTTTGCCGACTCAAACAGTGATGAAATATTAAGTAAAACGGAAATAAAAATAACGATACATCCGACAACCGTAATAACAAGTGCGATTTCGGAATTGTGCCGCCGAACGGTAAGCGACAACACGGCGGTCATAAGCGCGATAAAACAAACTGCCGATATACTCATAAGCCGAAAAGCTGTTTAATCGTGCCGAAGAGTCCGCTAATCTGAGTTACCAGCATTGAGAGCACTACTATAAGCCCCGCTAAGGTCGTCATCATAGCCTGCTCCTCGCGCCCGCTGCGTACCAGCAGCTGGTTTAGCACCGCGACTATTATACCCACCGCGGCTATCTTGAAAATCATATCTACGTCCATTTTTATTTCCTTTCATATAAGCAGAAGGGCTGCGGCTATTCCCGCGAATAACCCGAGCAGCTTATACAGCCTTGATTTTTCGTTTAATTCCTTTTTAGAATTTTCAATATTTGTTTCTATTAATTCTTTATACAGGCTTATGTGGTTAAGCTGTCCCTCGATATCGGTCGTGCCGAGCATATGTCCGAACTGTGCAAGAAGGTTTAAATCCTCTTTTTTAAGTGCATACCGGGACGGGATATTCTTTATCGTATTTTCCCAGTAAGTATAAAATTCCGTGCGCTCATCGCCGAAAATTCCCGAGATATTTTCGGGAGCGGAAGCTTTTATCAGCTCAAAAATATCACGGCTGCTAAACCTTATATTCGTTTCAAGATTAGACATAAAGCCCTTAAACGACGACAGAAACTCGAACCTGAATTTCAGGCGCAGGCTGAGATATATCCCGGTTAAAAAGCATGCCGAAACAATAAACAAAAGCCCGATATATTTAACCATATAAATCGTTCCCGTATACAATCTCCCGCACATTTCCCGCTGTTTTTCCGCTGTCGAGAAAAACATACGCGGAAAACACCCTGCTTTTTACGAGCGGTTTTAAAAGCGGATTGCTCAAAAGCTCGTCCCTGCCTACGCAATGCGCTGAGGCTATCACCTTAACTCCGCTTTTCTGAGCTGTTATAACCGAGCTGATATCGTCCGCCGAGAGCTCGTCGCAAACTATGTACTCAGGCGACATACACCTAACGGCGTGACTGAAACCGTCGAGTTTTAAGTATCCTGAAAATACGTCGCAGAAACCGGCGTCAAGCTCATTTTCTCCGTCGACCGCGCAGGCAAGCTCAAGCCTCGTATCAATGAGCGATACTCTGTAGTCATACGAAAGCAATCTCGCGACGTCTCTTAGAAGCGTGGTTTTACCGCTGCCCGGAGCTCCGCAGATCAAAAAGCTTTCGAACGGGCTTAAGCGCTTAACAATTCCTTCTCCGCAGCCTTTAACCTCGCGCGCAATACGGATGTTGACCGAGCTGATATCACGGATATTATATACAGAACCGTCGCGGTTAACGGCAGTGCCGCAGATACCGGCGCGGTTTCCTCCCGGCAGGGTGATAAAGCCGTTAGTTATTTCGTCACGACGCGCGTACACCGAAAAGTTGCAGATACTGTTAAACGTATCGTTTATATCATTTTTTGATACGGCAAGTAATTTGCCTTCCGCTTTTTCGGAAAGCTTGAAGCTGTCGGTTATATACAGGCGCTTACTTGCAGTGCAGATAATAACCGGGCGTCCCGAAATCATTCGGATTTCCGTTATATCGTCCGGAAGCTTAACGCTTTGCAGCGCGTTTCTCAGCTTAAACGGCAGGTACGAGATTATTGTTTTTAAATTCTTTTCGTAATTCATACTAAGATATATGTACAAGCATAAAAAAATATTCCCCCGCGAGCCCCGACAGCCAACTCCGCCTTTGAAAACGTTCAAAATATCGGAAAACGTCATCGACGGCGGATCTTAAGTCAATTGTCATCCTAATTCCTGCTTCCTGCCAAGAAAGCGTGCCGTATATCCATCGCTCGTGCGCACGCAGGGCGCAACTGAGCGGGAAATATAAAATGTTTTTTACTTTATAAGGAACGCAGTTTCTTATAAAGTAAAAAACGGCTCAGGCAATGCCTGAACCGTTTCTTACTATAGATTATTATTCATTTATCATTTCTAAAAGCTCTTTCTCGCTTATTACCGCAACTCCGAGCGACTGAGCTTTCGTAAGCTTCGAGCCTGCCGCTTCACCGGCAAGCACATAGTCTGTTTTTTTACTCACCGAGGACGAGGTTTTACCGCCGTTATCCTCAATAATTTTTGACGCCTCTTTACGCGACATTGTCGGAAGCGTTCCCGTCAGCACAAAGGTCTTGCCCTCGAAAACTCCGCCCTCTTTCTTAACCTCGGAGGGTTTCATCTTGATACCGAGCGACTTGAATTCGTCAATAAGGCGCTTTGTACTATCGAGCGAAAAGTACTGAACTACCGCCTCTGCCATTATTCCGCCGAAGCCGTCGATAGTATTAATCTCCTCAGCTGAAGCGGACATAATTTCCTCAATTGTGCTGAATTTTCCGCAAAGAAGCTGAGCCGCCTTAAGCCCGATATGCGGTATTCCGAGCGCGAAAACAAGTCGGTATAGCTCGTTGTCCTTCGACTTTTCAAGCGCCTTAATAAGGTTATCGGCAGACTTTTCCTTTTTATTATCAAGCGTCAGTATATCCTCAAAGCTGAGCTTATACAAATCCGCGGGAGACTTAACGAGTTCAGCGGAAACGAGCTGTTCAAGCACGGCAGGTCCCAAGCCGTCAATATCCATAGCGTCGCGGCTGACGAAGTGAATAAGGTGGCGCATAAGCTGAGCCGGACAATCGGTATTAGTACAGCGCACAGCCGCCTCTCCCTCCTCGCGTACAACGGGGCTTGAGCACGACGGACACAGCTTCGGGAACTCAAACGGGGTTGAATCTTCCGCGTGTTTAGTAACCGAAAGAACCTCGGGAATAATCTCCCCCGCTTTACGGATAAGCACCCTGTCGCCGACGCGGATTTCCTTTTCCGTAATAAAATCTATATTATGAAGCGTAGCGCGCGAAACAGTCGTACCGGCTAAAAGCACCGGCTTAAACACGCCAACGGGGGTTAATACTCCGGTACGTCCGACGTTAATCTCAACCGAAAGCAAAGTTGTTTCCTTTTCCTCGGGCGGATATTTATAAGCTTCCGCCCAGCGCGGGAATTTAGCGGTTGAACCGAGCTCCTCGCGCATTGAGAAATCGTCAACCTTAACGACAGCCCCGTCAATCGCAAAGCTGTAATCGCCGCGGTTATCGCCGATATTATTAATCTCGCCGATAACGTCCTCAATATTATCGAAGCTCTTATGAAATGCTGTGGGCAGTCCGAGCGATTTCGCGTACTCGAGCGACTCGCTGTGACCGCTTAAGGTCTTGCCCTCAATCTGCTGAATATTAAAGATAAAAATATCGAGATTCCTCTCGGCAGTTATTGTGCTATCCTTCTGTCTCAGGGAGCCCGCAGCGGCGTTGCGCGGATTTTTAAAGGGTTTTTCTTCCTTTTCCTCCTGACGCTTAACGAGCTGAGTGAAGCTCTCGAATGACATATAAACCTCGCCCCTCACTTCGAGATATGCAGGAGCGTTTTTAATCCTTTTAGGCAGCGATTTAATAGTAAGAATATTATCGGTAATATCCTCGCCGACCTCACCATCGCCGCGGGTTGAGGCTCTCGAGAGAACGCCGTTAGAATATTCTACGGAAACGGAAAGGCCGTCAATTTTAGGCTCAACCACATAAACGGGCGAGCCGACCGCCTCTTTCACCTTTCTGTCGAAATCTCTCAGCTCATCAAATGAAAAGCTGTCGTGAAGGCTTTCCATTTTAACGGCGTGAGTAACCGGCGAGAACTTTGCGCCTGCCTGACCGCCGACCTTAACGGTAGGCGAATCCTCCGTAACGAGCTCGGGAAACTCGGCCTCTAAATCCTCCAGCTCCCTGAGCATTTTATCGTAGGTAAAGTCGTCAATCTCGGGGGCGTCCTGATTATAATAAAGGTCGTTATGATATTTTAATTCTTTTCTTAACTGTTCAGCTCTTTGAATTGCTTCAAGAAGTAACATTATCTCACCTTATATTAATTATTTACCGCGGATGTACCTTTTTCTCTTAAATATGTAGACTCCAAATCCGCTAAATGAAGCTTAACCGCAAGCGGATAAAGATTATACGCCTGAGAAATCGTACCGCTGTTTTTATCGCCGAATTCGCCCATATGCCAGCGGATAGCCATAGCCTCGTCAAGCCTGAGCCTCATAAAACGCTCGATAAGGAAAACGGATTTCTCTCCGTGACCGAACGGGAATTTATCGTCGATAGCATAGTAAGGAACCTTTTCCCAGCGGCCTGTTTCCTCGTTCTTAACATTTCGGGTGCTGACGGTATAGAACTGAGCCTTACATAAATCGTGCAGCAGAGCGCAGATAGCGAAGCTCTCGGCGCTGTCGTTCTCCTCGTCAAAGTGCTTCTCCATCATAGTGTTATAAACACTGACGGAATGCATAACCAGACCGTTCTCGCAGGCGCAGTGGTAGCGTGTGCTCGCGGGAGCTGTAAAAAAGTCGGTCTTTTCTATCCATTCAAGAAGCCTGTCGCTTCCCTCACGGCTGATATTCTCTTTAAAAATCTTTATAAATTCTTCTTTAGCAGTCATCATTCAACCTCACTACATCAGATTTTCGTCATATACGGCGCGTTCTCCGCCGACAAATCTCGGCCTTGTACGGGCGCAGATAACGTGAGCTCCGCCGATTTTATTATTCTCCATTTTAATCGGAACGGCTACGCGCTTCAGGTGCATACCGATAAGCGTTCCGCCGATATCAACCCCGGCGTCGGCTTTTATTTCGTCGACAACTACCGGAGACTCAAATATTTTATACGCGGTAGCTGCGCTGCTTCCGCCCGCTTTAGGCTGAGGAATTGCGTTCACAATCTGCAAATTATGCTTTTCGGCATATTCACGCTCAACGACAAGCGCACGCTCCAGGTGCTCGCAGCACTGAGCGGCAAGAAAAATCCCCCTCTCCTTAAGCAGCGGATAAAAAACGCCGTAAATCGCCTCGGCACATTCAACGCTTGAGCCTGTTCCGATTATTGAGCCGGTAATAACGCTCGTTGAACATCCTAAAACGACAACATCTCCGCTTTTAAGCTTAGTTTTCTCTAAAAGCTCGGTAAACACTTTAAGAGTCTGAGATTTTATTTCATCATACATTTAAATCACCTTTATTATTATACAATGAAAATAAGAAAATAAAAGTTGAATAAAGAAAATAAAAAAAGAAAAGGCTGTCCGTAAAAACGAACAGCCTTTGAAATTCATTAACCGCCTGTCAACTGATTCCAGGTGAAGCCTAATAAGCTTTCTCCGTTCTTTTCTCCGTTTTCGATATCCTTCTTAGAGGATTCAAGAAGCACATCGGACTTAAAAAGCTCTTCAACACAGATCCGAGGGATTTCATATTTCTTTTTCATAATACTCATTCCTCCCTTAACTTAAAAGGCTGTAAATAGCCGCGCATCCGTCGTATGTAACATCGTTCGAGTTAGTATATGTCGAGTAATACGTCAGACCGTCGGTAGTTGTAATATAGAAGCGGACGGCTAGTAACGAATCAGCGTCAATATTATTAACACCGAAAGTAACGTATTTATAATCACTCGCAGCGGAATATGTACCGTAATCACCCGAAAGATTATTTGAGGTACCTTTACAGGAAACCTTATTTGTAGCTGAGAGACCCGAAGCCTCCAGCATTTCAAGAGTTAAACTGCTCATCATTCCGTCGGCGGCTGCGATAACATCATTATTTATGCCGGGCAATTCAGTTACCTTTAAAGCGATATACCCGTAGTCTGCAACCTTACTGTCCTTAAGAATACCGGAATTAACGGCGGTGATAAATCTCATATCATTTGTATCGCCGTCGGTTTTCTTCTGAACGCCGAGAGTTTTAAGATTCGTATAAAGACTGCTGCCTAATCCGAATTTCGTAAAACCTGTATCGTCATCCTGAACGGTCAAAGAATCATCGGTCACGATTACGTTCTTATCGGAAGTATAGAAAATCTCATTGAAATAACAATCGCCTAAACCAACACCCAAAGAATCAGCATAATCTTTAATACCGGGATATCTTGTTTCCACAAAGGTTTTAGCCGTTGAACCGGGAAGTCCGAATACATCAATATCTCCCTCGGCTAAAAATGCGGCGTCAGAAATCACTGCGTCTTTATTGAGCACAGTAACCTCAGTCAGTTTACCGAAAATAATAGGTGTATCTCCGTCCATCTGATTAGTAATATAAGTTACGCCTTCATCAAAAGTAATTGATCTTACATCGGCAGTATCAAAAGGACAAATTCCTGTTGAGATATAATCAGCCGTTTCACCGGAATTATTTTCGTTTACAAAATTTGTTCCTAAACCCGACATACATACATACCATGTTAATTGCTGTAAGTTAGCTGGTAAATTACTGAAAACAGTATTATTATGTTCGCTGAACTGTTCGTGATCATCGGGAGAGAAAGGAGAAACCGTTACTTCTCCTGTAGACGGGTCAAGCTTCCACTTGCATTGTCCGCGGAACCTTATAGTTTCGGTATCATAACAACGGTATAAATAATCCAGATAAGTATCCAAATCTATATTATCTTCTATATAGGTTATAAAAGCGTTATATTGTTCGGTATATGATTCGGAATCACTTGCGGATTCGGGATCGTAGAAATGCTGAACTGTGCTGTCACCTGATGTTTTTTTTAGGATTGTGTCAAGCATAGCATGCAACTGAGGACCGGTTAAATACAAATCACTAATAGCGTCCTGCTGACCCGCAGAATATCCGGCAGAATAACCTGCGGCGAAGCTTTCTTGATATGTATCGCTTCTGTCGCTGATACTGTCCAACTGGTTTTGAAGGAATGTATCATAGTCATTACCTTCGACACCGTCAAAGTGACCGGCGTTGTATCCGCTGTAATAAGGAACATAAGTCTCGTCCAGACCGTCATTATAACCTTCCTGGTAAGCCTGAGTATATCCGTCGGGATCTTTATACTCATCTAAATAATATAAACCATTATCAAGATCAGACTGAGCCAAACCGTTTCCCGCGGCTGCTCCCGCATCGTATCCGTCGTTGTACTCACTGCCCGCGTCGTTGTCGCCCGCGTAATAT